>NZ_JBEYFY010000008.1:103613-157582 GCF_040703595.1 Streptomyces sp. NPDC007084 | reverse complement strand
GGTCCCGGCGGGTTCTCCGGCACGCGCGGTCCCGACGGGCTGGCGGACAGGCGGGGTCCCGGCGGGTTCTCCGGCACGCGCGGTCCCGACGGGCTCGCCGGCCCGTGCGGCGCTCGCCGCCTCGCGCCCGCCCGGCCCGTCGGCTTGGCGCGCCGGCGCGGCTTCGGGGCCGTTCACGGCGTGACCGCGAGGCCGGTGCCGAAGGCGAGGGTCGAGGACAGGAACCAGCCGAAGGACGGGGCCAGCAGATAGCGCAGGGTCCACAGCCGGGCGGAGGCGGGCCGGTTGCGGACGTAGACCACCGGCACGGTGCCGCCGACCGGCGGCAGCCCGCACAGCGGCCCCCGCCAGCCCGGGTCGAGGACGAGACCGCGCCCGAGGTGGTCGGAGAAGACCACGAGTCCGCCCGGCCGCCGGTCGATGCCCTTGCGGGGAGTGACCCGGCCCATCACCCGCAGCCCGCGCAGCCACAGGCGTACGGCCCCCAGCACCGACCGTGTCGCCAGCGTCAGGAACCCGAGGCCGAGCCCCGTGCACAACGCCGGCAGCAGCAACTCCGCAGCCATCCCGATCCTTTCGTACGCCCTCGGAGCCACAACGGGCCGGGATGTGCACCGGTTCACACCCGTGCCCGAACGCCGCCGAAGGCGCCCACCGTGCCGAACGCACCGGAGCCACCGGAGTAACCGAAGGCACCGGAGCCACCGCAGCCACCGCAGCCACCGAACGCTTTGAACCACCACACACCGCCGCCCGTTCTGGAGATGAACCCCCGGTCCGCCCCCCGGTTTGCCCCGGCCCCCGCCCCCGCGCCGCCTACGAAAGGAGCTTCGGCCCAGATGAGACGGACCCTGCGCGCCCCCGGCCGCCGGACGGCCGCGACCCTCACCCTGGCCCTCGCGCTGACCGCGACGGCCACGGCCACGGCCCAGCAGCCGGCCCGGGCCGAACCCGGCCCCCGCCCCGGCCCGCGCACCCTCACCGAGGTACGCGCCGAACTCAAGCGGCTCTACCACGACGCCGAGGTGGCCACCGACAAGTACAACGCCGCCGACGAGAAGGTGACCAAGCAGGAGAAGCGCGTCCGCTCCCTCCAGGTCCGCATCGAGACGGCCGAGGCGAAACTCACCCGGCTCACCCGGCTGGCCGGCGCGGCGGCCCGCGCCCAGTACCGGGGGGACAGCCTGCCCGCCGAGATGCAGTTCGCGCTGTCCGCCAACCCCGAACACGCCCTGGACAACGCCTCGTTGGCCCGCCAGGCGCAGCAGGCGACCCAGGGCGTGCTGACCGCGCTGACCGCCACCCGCGAGGATCTCGGCACCCAGACCGCCAAGGCCACCGGCGTCCTGAAGAGCCTGCGCGCGAGCCGCCACGCCAAGGACAGCGAGCGCCGGTCGGTCGAGAAGCACATCGACGAGGCGAAGGAGCTGGAGTCCCGGCTGGAGAAGAAGGAGGTCGAGCGGCTCGCGGCGCTGGAGAAGAAGGAGGCCGACGACGCCCAGGCGAAGTGGGTGGACACCGGCATCCTCAAGAAGGTCGGCACCGACGCCACCCCGGCCGGCCGCAAAGCCATCGCGTTCGCCACCCGCCAGCTCGGCAAGCCCTACGTGTGGGGCGCGGAGGGCCCGGACTCCTTCGACTGCTCCGGCCTCACCTCACAGGCCTGGCTGGCCGCCGGCCGCGTCATCCCGCGCACCTCGGAAGAGCAGTGGCGCCGCCTGAAGCACGTCCCCCTGGAGGACATGCGCCCCGGCGACCTCATCATCTACTTCGCCGACGCCAGCCATGTCGCCCTCTACATCGGCCACGGGAAGATCATCCAGGCCCCCCGCCCCGGCCGCTGGGTGTACGTCTCCCCGGCCGCGTCGATGGAGATCCTCGGGGTGGTCCGGCCGGACGCCTGAACCCCCCGCGCCCGGCTCCCGTTGTGCTGCACGAGCCGACCGGCGCGGCACACCGCGTCCGGGCCGCCACGAGACAGCAGGAGGGCCATGTCGACCATGCCAGCGGAGAGGCCCCGGACCTCCGGGACCGAGCGGGCCACCGCTCCCGCGACCGGGAACGGCGCCGGGACGCAGACGGCGGCCCCGGCCGGAACGGAGACCTCGGCCCCGGCCGGGACGACGGGCGCGGCCCCCGAGGAGAAGGACCAGTCCGCGCCCCTGTTCATCCTCTACATGGAGGGGCCCGCCTACGCGAGCGCCCTGCGCGGGCTCACCCTGTGGGTCCACCACGTGCTGCTGCCGGTCTACGGCCGGGAGGTCACATCCGCGGCCCCCTGGTGCCCGACCTGGTGGGAGCACCCCGAAGCCGTCGCCCAGCTCCACGGCCTGTGGCTCGCCTGGGGCGACCTGACCGGGCCGGGCTCCACGATGACCGGGCCGGCCAGTTGGCACCGCGACTACCTGTCCTCGGTCATGGACACCCTGCGGGACCCGCAGGGCCCCTTCGCCGGCTGCAAGCCCGGGATGCACCGCCCGAAGGACACGCCCAAGGTCGCCGTCATCGACCCGTTCGCCCCGCCCCCGGCCCACTCCTGACGAACACCGGCGGCGCCTCGGGGCGGGCAATAGAGCCACAAGGAAAGGTACTTGAGGCCCGGCACGCTGAACCGGGCTCCCCATCGGACGCGTTGTGCTTGTCGAGCGGAGTACGAACCCGGTGGGCCGTATCGATCCGAACGCCACCGACCGCTCCGTGCGGAGTGACGGCCCACCCCAGAAACGAAGGGTGACCATGGAAACAGCCCAGTCAAGTGACAGCGAACATTCCAACGCCAGCTCCTACCACTCGGTGAGGGTCCGCAGCAGCGGCACAGCCGAAAGGTCCAGCCAGCCGGTCCCGGACACCGCGCCCGATCTGCCCGCGCGTGCGACCACCGGCATGTACGACCAGAGCGCCAGCACGTTCTACGCGGTCGACGTCGAACGGGGGAGGGCCGCCCGCTGGGACGCCAAAGCGCGGAGTTGGGGGGAGTGGCTGAAGTCCAACAAGGGCAAGGCCATCAAGGCCGTGATCGACGTCGCCCCCACTCTCATCCAGGGCGCCTCGAAATTCGTTCCCGAGGGGCGCGCCGCCACGGCTGTCAACGCGGCGGGCGTCGCCGCACAGGGTCTGGTGGCCGGCTATGAGATGTACGGCCAGGGCAGGCAGTACTTCGCGGGCGGGCACCTCGACGGCACTCAGATAGCCGCGAGCACCGCGCGACTCGTGTCCGCGGGGCTCAACGCGTACGGCGCCGCCGCGGCAGACCAGGACGCCCCGCTCACCAGGTCGATCGACGGCGCGGGAACGTGGGTGGCCGCGGCGGCGACCACCGCCGACCTCATGCATCACGCGGAGCCCCGTCCGACCGACCTGGCGCCGGGTGAGGCCCAGGTCCAGATGTACGGGCTGCACAACAACCCGAACCTCGGAAACCAGCCGGGACAGGTCCCGGCCGGCTGGAACCCGTCCCCGCCGGCGTCCTCCGTCTCGTCGTTCAGTCCGCCTGCGGGCCACGTGTCCCGCAGGACGACGGCCGAGGCTTCCGCGTCCACGCAGAAGGACCGGAAGCAGAAGCAGAAAGTCGTCAAGAAGAGCGGTGGCGGAGGTCCCAGCCACTGAGCGGGCCCGGCTCCCGACACACGCGCACGGCCGTTCCCTTCGGGGGCGGCCGTGCGCCGTCGCTCCCGTGCTGAACCGGGCGGTGATCCACGCCGTTGTGCCTGCCGGGCCCGTATCGGCATCCGGCCGCGGGTTCACGGCCGACAGGTTGGGAAGGTCCGCCCATGTCCGCTGCCCCTGTACGACGGTTCGCGCCGCAAGGCCTGCTGGAGCGCCGCCGGTCCGCGCCCGGCGGGACCGGGTGCTACGACCGAGAGGACCCGCCCCGCCCGGCCGGCGGTGCCCCCTGGTTCCCCGACGCCCCGCTGCCGCCCGGCCTGCTGCCCCTGCCCGCCGGATTCGAGCCGGCGATCACGCGGGCCCCGGCAGCCGCCGCTTCCTGAGCCGCCGCGCCGGCCGCCGGGATCTGAACCGTCCGTCCCGGGGGCCCGTTGTGGCCCGTGACAGCACCTCCGACCTGTTTGAGGGGTACCCGTGGCGAACGACAGCACGGCGTCCTCGGCCAGGAAGCGGCTGACCAGGAAGACGCCGCCCAAGCAGCCGGACCCGCCCGAGGTCGCCCTGGCGCGCAGCCTGCTCACCACGGAATACGCCGTGCGCGGCCTGCGTCCCGGAAGCGGGACGCGCTCGGGGAGAGGGGAGAGCGCCTGGGACCGGCTCGCGGACGACCTCGCCCGCTTCATCGACCGCCTCCGGGGCCGCTCGCCGTCCGGCGGCTCGGCCGTGGGGACCGGCGGCGGGTCGCAGGAGACGGCGGGAGCCGGGCAGTCCGAGCCGTACCCGGCACCGGGGATGCGGGCGGCGGCACCGCAGACCCCCTCCGACCGGTCGATGCTCTCGTCGAGGGCGGCGTTCGAGGGGACGATCGCCCAGCTTCCGCCGGCCGCCCGGGAGGCCTTCGAGGACGCGGTGCTGCATCTGGTCAGAACCGAGAAGAAGTGGAAGAAGGCGTACGACAAGTCGCCCGCCGACATGCCGAGTGTCGCGATGTACGCCAACAACGCCTATCTGAGGGAGCTGCGGCGCGACGCTCCCCCGAGCACCGAACCGGCGACGCGGGAGCGGAGCACGTCGCGGGCCGTCCCTCCCGCGACGGTCACGGCCGAGGAGGCCATGACCAGCGCCCAGCACGCCATCATGGCCCGCGACCAGGAGCAGTTCGCGCAGCTCCGCGCCCGCTGGGAACGCCTGGCCCCCGCCGCGGAGAACTCCGTCACCTCCTCGCCCCGGAGCAGCTTCGAGGCCCCCCGCGCGGACGACATGACCGACGGCCACGGCTTCCGGGAGGCCGAACGCCTGAGCCTGGCGGAGCGCACCACCAGCGCCACCGTGATCCCCCGCGAGAGCGACACGTTCGGCGCCCACGGCTTCCCGACCACCGAAAGCACCGACCGGGCGAGCCTGTTGGGGGACCACGCCTTCAGCACGGTGTCGGGACTGGAGCCGTCGGCGCCTCCGACACCGACCACACCAACCCCCGTACTCCCAGCCCTGCTGAACGAGCCCGCCCCGGTCTCCCCCCTGCTGAACGAGCCCGCCCCGGTCTCACCGCTGCTGGACCAGGCCCAACTCGCCACCTCCGTAACGGATCAGGCCCAGTTGGTGTCACCCCTGCCGGAGCACGCCCACCTCGTCTCGCCCCTCCAGACCCACGCGACCCCGGTGTCCCCCTTCCCGAGCGAGGCGACCCCGGTGTCACCGCTGGCGAGCCCGGCGACCCCGGTCTCCCCGCCGTCGAGTCCCGCCGTCGTCCCCTCCCTGCTCAGCGGCGCCGGCCGACAGGCGCTACGGGACTCACTCGACGCCTTCCCGGTGGCCTCGGGCTCCCGGGGCGCCGACTCGTCCACACGGGCCGCCGCCACCGCCCCGGCTCCCGTCAGGAACGCCTCGAACGCCTCGAACTCCTCGAACGCCTCGACGGTCCGGCGCAAGTGACATCCCCCACCGGATGAACCATCCACCCCCGCCCATCCGTCGTGCCTGCGGCGACGCAACCCCGATCGGCGACGCAGCCCGATCGGCGAAGCCATCCGAACGCCGAACCAGCGCACGCCCCACGGAGAGGCACGCTCTATGCGCAGACGCACATCATTACTCCTGGCCCTGCTCCTGGTCGTCGTCGGTGTGACCGGCACCGCGCTCGCGGTGCAGTCCCACCGTTCCGCCGGCCAGAACATCCAGGGAACCCCGGCCGCCGACGTGGCCGAGCACACCGTCACCCTCCAGAACAGGACGGACAGCCGTATCTGGGTCGGCAGCACGGTCAACGCCGACGGCTCCACCGCGCTCACCGGCCTGCCGGTGCTGGACCCGGGCCAGTCCGCCACGGTCACCATCCCCGAGCGCGCGGGCGCCGGGCACTGGCGCGGCACCTTCTTCGCCCGGCAGGGCTGCGGCGGCGAGGAGGGCAGTTCCTTCCACTGCGCCGTCGGCGACTGCGGACCGTACGCCGACCGCTGCTCCACCGGTGAACAGCCCACCGGGCTGGCCGAGTTCAACTTCGACCCGGCCGACTCGCTCGCCCCCTGGTACGACGTGAGCTACGTCAACGCCGTCGCCGCGCCGGTCACCATCACCCCGAACGACGTGGCACCGCCCGAGAGCGGCGAGTGCGCGGTCGCGGGCTGCGCGGAGGACCTGCTCTCCGCGTGCCCGGCCGACAACCTCGTCAAGGACCCGGGCTCGGGCGCACCGCTGGTGTGCGTCAACCCGAACCGGGACGCCAAGACCGGCTACAGCGACATGATCAACCAGAAGTGCCCGACGGCGTACGCCTGGTCGAAGCAGGACGCCGAGCCGGGCAACAAGGTCATGTACCAGTGCACCAAGTGCTCCGGTCTGACCGTCGCGTTCGGCACCGGCGGCGCGGCCCCGCCGCAGCAGCCGGCCGCCACCCAGCCGGCCCCCGAGACCAAGGCCGCGCCCGCCGGCCGCAAGGGCGTCAGCCTCAACCCGGTCGACGGCGCCTCCCAGGCGCTCGCCGACTCGGGGGCGTCCTGGTACTTCAACTGGGCCTCCTCGACGGGCACGGTGACCAAGCCGGACGGCGTCGACTACGTCCCGATGATCTGGGGCCCGGGGTCGGTCACCGACGCCGAACTCGGCCAGGCCGCAAAGGAGGGCAAGGAACTTCTCGGCTTCAACGAGCCGGACTCGCCGGCCCAGTCGAACATGTCCCCCGAGCAGGCGCTCGACCTGTGGCCCCGGCTCCAGGCGACCGGCCTGCGGCTCGGCGCACCCGCCGTCGCCACCGGCGCGGACGTGGCCGACGGCTGGCTGGACCGGTTCATGCGGGGCGCCGAACAGCGCGGGCTGCGCGTCGACTTCATCCCGGTGCACTGGTACGGCGCCGACTTCGGCCCGGACGCCGCCAACCAGCTCCGCGGCTACCTCCAGGCGGTGCACGACCGCTATCACAAGCCGGTCTGGCTGACCGAGTACGGCCTGATCGACTTCTCCAAGGGCACGCCCCGCTATCCGAGCCAGCAGGAGCAGACCGACTTCATCACGTCGTCGACGCGGATGCTGGACGGCCTGGACTTCGTGGAGCGGTACGCGTGGTTCACCCTCTCCACGGTGACCAGCCCGACCGGCCTGTACGACGGGGCGACCGCCAACGCGAGCGGCCGGGTCTATCACGACGCGGGCTGAACCCCGTATCCCAGCAGACCGGTTCGGCCGAACCAGCCGAACCGGCCGAACCGGCTGAACTAGCCGAACTGGCTGAACCGGCCGGACCGGCTGAACCGCCGGCACCCGTGCTCCGTTGTACGAGTGGAACCCGGCCGCGGCTCTCCCCCGGGCCGCGGCCGGGCCCCTTGCCGAAGGGAACCGAAGGAATCCCAAGGAGACCGAAGGAGACGGATGTCAGGGTCAGGCGGTCCGTCCCGGCTCGGTCCCCGGGGCGCGGGCGTCCGCGGCGAGGCCGTCCTCCGGACCGTCTTCGAGACGGCCGAGCCGTTCCCGGACCTTCTCGGCGTCCGGATGGTCGAACTCCACGAAAATGGCGAGCGCTTGGCGCCAGCTGTCGCGCGCGGCCTCGGGTTCGTGCGCGTCCAGGTGGACGTCCCCGAGGTTACCGAGCGTGTGGCCCTCGCCCCACCGGTTGCCGATGTCCCGGTGGGTCTTGAGGGCCTGGAGGTGGTACTCGACGGCGGCGTCGTGCCGCTGGAGCCTGCGGTGGACGGTGCCGAGGATGTCCAGGGTGACGCCCTCGACCCAGCGGTTGCCGCCCGCGCGCAGCACGGTCAGCGCCTGGTCGAGGCAGGCCACGGCCTCGTCGAACCGGCCGAGCTTCTGGTAGGCGTCGCCCAGGTTGCTCAGCGCGATGCCCTCGCCCCAGGCGCCGCCGATGACCCGTTCGATGGCCAGTCCCCGGCGGGTGTACTCGATGGCCTTGTCGAACTGCCCGGCCTGGAGGTAGGCGTCCCCGAGGTTGGCGATGGCCGAGGCGCGGCCGTCGTGGTCGCCGAGGTCGCGGTAGGCGGTCATGGCCTGGCGCAGGTAGTCGATCGTCTCGTCCAGCCGGCCCGCACTGCGCAGCGCGGCGGCCATGTCCGCGAGCCCCTGCGCCTCGCCGATCCGGTCCCGGGCGGCGCGGGCGGCGGCCAGTCCGGCCGGCGCGGTGTCGAGCCAGTCGCGGATGTGGCTGCGCAGATAGAAGAAGCCCCACAGCACGGCGGGCAGCCGCCACGCGATCCCGGGATGCCCGGAGGCGGCGGCCTGGTGCACGGCGCTGACGAGGTTGCCGCGCTCCTTCTCGCACCAGCGCACCGCCTCGTCGTGCGTGGCGAACTCCAGCGGCCGGCACAGCGGAGGCGGCGGGTCGAGGGGAATCCGGCGCCGGTGCGGGGTGATGTGCGGGTAGGCGGCCTCGGCGGTGTGCAGATACCAGGCGAGCAGCCGTTCCACCGCCCGGTCCCGCTCCTCGGGCGTCTCCTCGGCGGCGACCCGCTCGGCGGCGTAGACCCGCAGCAGGTCGTGCAGGGTGTAGCGGCCGGGGAAGTGCTCGGTGAGCAGATGGGCCCGGGTCAGCTCGACCAGCAGTCCGCGCGCCTCCCGGGAGGGCAGCCCGGCGAGGGCCGCCGCGGCGGGCGCGGAGATGTCGGGCCCGGAGTGCAGGCTCAGCAGGTGGAACAGCCGGGCGGCCGGGGCGGACAGCACCTTGTACGACCAGGAGAAGACGGCCCGTACGTCGGTGGTGATGTCGTCGCCGCCGGTGAACGCGTCGAGGCTGCCGTGGGACTCGCGCAGTTCGTCCACGATCGCGCTGAGCGGGAAGCCGGGGTAGGCGGCGGCGTGCGCGGCGACGATGGACAGCGCGAGCGGCAGCCGGGCGCACCGGGCGATGATCTCCTCCCCTGCCTCCGGTTCCGCCGCCAGCCGTTCGGGGCCGAGGCGGCGGGCCAGCAGGTCGTGGGCCTCGGCGGGCGAGAGCTGGTCCAGGGTCAGCGGGTGCGCGCCCTCGCCGGCGACCAGTCCGGTGAGCTGGTTGCGGCTGGTCACGATGACCAGGCAGCCGGGCGAGCCGGGCAGCAGCGGCCGGACCTGTTCGGTGTCGCGGGCGTTGTCGAGCAGCACGAGCACCCGCCGCTGGGCGAGCAGGCTGCGGTACAGGGCGGCCTGGGCGTCGAGGCCCGCGGGTATCCGCATGGGCGGGACGCCGAGCGCGTCGAGGAACGTACGGATGGCCTCCTCCGGCGTCACGACGACACCGGTCGGGTCGAAGCCCCGCAGGTTGACGTAGAGCTGTCCGTCGGAGAAGCGGCCGGCGATCTCGTGGGCCCAGTGCACGGCGAGGGTCGTCTTGCCGATGCCGGCCATGCCGCCGATCGCGCTGATCACCACGGAGGACGGGATGCTGCCGCCCTCGGGCAACAGGGCGCGGGCGCGCTCCAGTTCGGCACCGCGACCGACGAAGGTCGGCAGATCGGCGGGGAGTTGGGCGGGGCGGGCGGACTGGGAGACGGGGGGTGGGGCAGCGGCGGAGGGGGTGGCGTCGGGCGGGGCGGGTTCGGCGGACGGGCCGCCCGCCGGCTCCGTACGGTCGGCGCCCTCCGTACGGTCGGCGCCCTCCGTACGGCCCGTACGCTCCGCACGCTCCACCTGACCGGCGCGGCCGACCTGCCCGGCCTGGCCCACCTGACCCACCTGGGCCCCTTGCCCCCTCTGCCCCTCATGTCCCCTCCGTCCCGCAGGGCCCGCCGGGTGGGGCGGCTCGGCCCCGTGGGGCGGCTCGGCGATGAGGGAGGCGTCGGCGGCGAGGATGCGGTCGTGCAGGTTCTGGAGCGCGGCGCCGGGCTCGATGCCCAGCTCGGTGACCAGGGTGGCGCGCGTCCCGCGATAGGCGGCGAGCGCCTCGGCCTGCCTCCCGGACCGGTACAGCGCCAGCATGAGCAGCCGGCACAACTGCTCCCGCAGCGGGAACCTGTCGGTCAGCGCGAGGAGTTCGGCGATCACCTGGTCGTGCCGGCCGAGCTGTACGTCGAGGTCGAGCCGGGTCTCCAGCGCCGCGAGCCGCTGTTCGTCCAGCCGGGCGGCCTCGGACTCGGCGAGCGGGCCGGGGACGCCGGCCAGCGCGGCTCCCTGCCAGGCGGCGAGGGCGGCGTGCAGCAGCTCGGCGGCGGCTGCCGGATCTCCGTCGGCGCGCAGCCGTCTGGCCTCGGCGACGCGCTGCTCGAACACGGCGAGATCCAGGGCGCCTTCGGGAATCCGCAGGAGATAGCCGTCGCCGACCGACACGACGACCCGGGGCGCGTCGGCGGGGTCGCGTTCCGGTTCCAGTGCCTTGCGCAGCCGGGACACATAGGTCCGCAGCACCGACACGGCGGCGGCCGGCGGCTGTTCACCCCAGACCGCGTCGAGGAGTTCGCCGAGCATGACGGGGCGCCCCCGGCGGAGCAACAGGGCGGCCAGTACCGCCCGTTGCTGCGGGGAACCGACGTCCACCTCCTGTTTCCCGTGCCATGCCCGGACCGGCCCCAGCACGGCGAAACGCACGGATTCCTCGTAGGCCTTCACGCGTCGGACTGTACTGAACACCGGTTGCGCACAACGGGCCTTGACGGTTCCGGTCCGCCGCCACCGGCCCGCCCGGCTGCCCTCAGGGCCCGTCGCCTCCCGGCCTCCGGGGCAGCGCGGAACGGACAGGAACGCACAGAGCGGAATGTGCGGGGAGGCAGGGAGCGGAGGAGGCGGAGAGCGGAGTGGGCGGGGAGGCGGGGAGGTGGCGGGTCCGCGCGACTGCGCCGGGAGATTGAACCGTTCGCGGGCGGCACCCGTTGCGCTACGCGGGGACCGACACGACGGACCCGCCGGTGCCGTACGGCGGGGAACGTAGGGAAGGAAACGCGATGAGCCGGGGCGAAGAGACCGACGAGCCGAACACCGGGGGCGGCCCCGCCGTGCCCGGCCAGCCGCTGGATCTCGGCAAGCCGGACCCCGAGGGGCAGGCTCCCGAGCCGGGCCCCCGCTTCGCCGTGGTCATCTCCGGCGACGGCTCGGCCGCCATCGACGGCGAACCCGTACCGGCACGGGAGGGGACGACGGTCGACGCCGCGATCCTCGACGTCCTGCACGGCTACGCCCGGGACCTGGCCACCACGGTGACCGCGACGATCTCCGACCCGTCGGCGGGATACGTGGCGTACGTCGAGGTGGCGCCCGACGGGTCGAGCACGCTGCTGGACCAGCGGGAGCAGCAGGAACCGGCGCCGGTTCCGGTCACAGCACCGGTTCCCGTACCGGAGTACGCGGGAGCGCCGACGGAGGAGCCCGAGGCGGCAGCCGACGTTGAGATCAACGAGGCCGATGAGACCGACGAGGCCGACGAAGATCCGGGCGCTTACGAGGACGAGGACGAAAACGAGGGTGAGGTGGAGGACGGGGATGGGGATGAGGACGCCGACTACGACGTAGGGACGTACACGGCGGAGGACCCCCACCACCCGACCCCGGAACCTCGGGCCATCCCCCTGCCCCTGCCCCCACCGCCCCCGGCCCCGAACGCCCCCTCGTCCTCGTACACGTACACGGAGTACATGGATGACGAGGACGAGGACGAGGACCACCCCGAGGCCGGGGCCGAAGCCGATGACGAAGCCGAGGAGGAGACGGCCTTCGGCGCGGACGCCGGAACCGGCCCCGGCGCGGGCCCCGGCGGAGACTTCGGCGAAGCCCGGTCCCCCGAAGCCGCCCCCTCCCGCCCCGCCCCGCAGCTGGTCCGCAGGCCCGGCGCACGCCAGTCGGACGACGAGTACGAGGGCCCGGGCCTGCTGCACAGGCCGCTGGTCGTCGGGCCGATGGCGCTCATCGTGGCCGCCCTGGTGATCGTCCCGCTGGTGATCCTCGGCAGCGGCGGCTCGGACGACGGCGGCCACCGGACGGAGGCCGCCCGGTCGAGCGCCGAGACGAAAAAGAGCCCGCAGGCCGGGAAGCCGGGACCGATCTCGACCTCGTCCCCGAGCCTGCCGCCGACGCCCAGCGCCTCCGCCTCGGCGTCCCCGTCGGCCAAGCCCGAGAAGTCGAAGAAGCCGAAGGAAACGAAGAAGCCTGCGGACCCGAGGAACGGCGGCGGGGTGGTGGTCACCATCACGGCGAGGCCGCCGCAGGCGACGGTGACGGCGAAGCCCCCGCAGGACACGGCCGCGAGCGCGGTACGCCGGCTCGCCAAGAACGACCCGTCGGGACGGCACATCTGCTACCGCGCCTACGTCTCCGGACAGGGCTGGCAGAAGCCGGTGTGCGACGGCACGATGGCCGGCACCACGAAGCAGAACCGTGCGATCAAGGCCCTGAACATCGCGGTGTCCGGCAGCGGCGGCTCGGCCGCGAACGCCTTCGTCCACAACCCCGCCTCCAAGGACGGCCGGGGCAAGTGGATGCCGTCCTGGACGGCGATCAAGGCGGACGGCACGAACAACTACATCGGCAGTACGAAGAAGGGCGCGCCGAACATGTCCGGCTTCGCCATCAACATCGGCAAGGGCCGGATCTGCCAGACGGCCAAGGTCCACTCGTTCGACTGGGGCGGCCAGGGCTGCGCGGACGCCCGTCCCGGCTACGTCTTCGGCGGCGCCCTGGAGAACGACCGCTACCTGGAGGCGGTCAAGTTCACGGTCTGACGGGGCGTCTGAAATGGCGTATGTCCGAGTAGTTGCGGGTGTGAGCGGTTGTGGGGCCGGGGGAAGAGGCGCCGCTCGGGCCGGACGGCCGGTCAGTGTGCCCTCGCACCCCCTTCCGGCTGCCCCGCCAACTGCCCTTTAGGACACGGAAGGCGGCCCTGAAACACCGCCTTCCGGCGTGCCAACAGGCGCCACCCGCAACTACGTTGACGAGGTGATATCTCTCCCCTCGACAGTCGCCGAGACCGTCGACGCCTACCGCACATGCGAGTTCGTGACTCTGGGCCGCGACGGCACCCCGCTCGTCTGGCCGACCGCGGCGTTCCGCCGTGACGACGGAACGTTCCTCGTCACGACGTCCCTCGCCTTCGCGCAGAAGGCCTTCAACGTCCGCCGCGACGGCCGCGTCGCACTCCTCTTCTCCGACCCCACGGCGAGCGGCCTGGACCGCCCCGATCAGGTCTTCATCGCGGGTACGGCCGTGTGCCCCGAGGAGATCGTGACCTCGCCGGCCGGCGAGGAGCCGTACTGGTCGATGCTGTTCGACCGCCAGCCCGACAGCCGCCGCTACGTGGACGCGCCGGCCCGCTGGCTGATGGACTGGTACTACCTGCGCCTCCTGATCACGATCACCCCCACAGACATCCGCACCCGCCCGGCCCAACACCCCCCGACGCCGACGACACCGGCCCCGGCCCCGGCCCCGGCCCCGGCCCCGGCCCCGGCCCCGGCCCCGGCACCGAAGTCCGGAACGGACGCGCACCCGGAACCAACCCCGGACACGCGACCGGAACCAATCGCGGACCCACGACCGGGACCAAGCCCGGACACACGGCCGGAGCCAGCGCCCTCACCCCTCCCCGGAGCCGAGATCCTCTCCCGCTTCCCGACGGCCGTACTCAGTGCCCGGGACGCGTCAGGAGCCCCGCTTCTCTCGCGCACACGGACGACACCGACGCCGGACGGCTTCCTGGTCGAGCCGGCCCCGGACTGTGAGATCGCGCCGGGACCGGCGGGACTCCTGGTCCACCGCCACGACGAGAACCTCTCGGGCCTCTACAACGCCCTCGTACGGGGCGAGTTGGCGCCCGCCGACGAGGGCCGCTGGCTGTTCCGCCCGAGCCGCGTGATCGAACCGTCGGGCTCGGGCGACACCCGCGACATGCTCCGCACCCTGCGCACGGCCCGCCGCACGACCAAGGCGTACCTGGCCAAACGGTCCCTGCCCCGCCCCAAGGTCGACTGGCCGGCCCTGAAAACCCTGACGAGGACCCCGGTCCCGCGCAGCCCCCAGACCCCCTGACCCAACCCGGGTCCCTGAAAAGGGCGGACTGACACGGCGCCGCGCACGCTCCGTCACCTGAGCATCACGTTGAGGCTCCAGGTGGTCCGGTCGCGGGGAACTCACTACACCCGGGGTGGGGCGGTACAGTACCGTGAGTGTCATCCCGGCCTGCCCCTGTAGCTCAGTTGGCTAGAGCATCTGTCTTGTAAACAGAAGGTCGTCGGTTCGAGTCCGACCGGGGGCTCCGTGAAGGTCCCGACCCCTTGGGTCGGGACCTTTCTTCGTGCGGCTCGTGGTCCGGTTCCGTGTGCGCCGGTCAGTCCGCCGCTTCCCTGATCGCCGCCGCAAGTTGGGTGCGCGAGCTGATGCCCAGCTTCGGATACACCTGGTAGAGGTGGAACCCGATGGTGCGCGGCGACAGCAGCAGGCGCTCGCCGATCTGCCGGTTGGTCAGGCCGTCGGCCGCCAGCCGCGCGATGGCCAGTTGCTGGGCGGTGAGCGACTCCACCGGGCTGCCGGCCCGCCGGGGCATCACGACCCCGCAGGACCGCAGCGCCTCCCGGGCACGCTCCGCCCAGGGCTTGGCGCCCAGCCGCTCGAACGTGATCAGCGCCTGCGTCAGCGGCGGGCGGGCGTCGGCGGTGCGCCGTCGGCGGCGCAGCCAGTCCCCGAAGTCCAGCCGGGCCAGCGCCTGCTCGAAGGGCCACGCGTCCCCCGCCGGCGACGCGCACGCGTAGCGGAACCACCGCTCGGGCTCACCGGCGCCGGACCGTCGGCCGGAAACCGACCGGTGGGCGGAGCCGGACCGGTCGCCGGAGCCGGACCGGTCGCCGGAGCCGGACCGGGCCCCGGCTCCGTCCGCGACCCCGGGCGTCGCGGCCAGCAGCGCCCGCGCCCGCGCGAGCAGCAACGCGTGCCGCAGTGGCGGCCGGGGGCCGAGCGCCTGCTCCGCCGCCTCGACCACCCGGCGAGCGTCCTGCTGCCGCCCCGCGCGGACGGCCGCCGCGGCGAGGTCGGCGAGCGCGTAGTAGGAGGCGTGGTAGTGCACCGGCTCGGCCGTCTCCCCGGGGGCGAACGCGCCGCGCAGGTGCTCGTAGCAGGTCAGATGGTCGCCCTCCAGCGCGGCGATGGCCGCGGTCACCGAGCGGCCCCGCACCTCGATGGACAGGTTCAGCGAAGGGTCCAGGCCCGCCATGGCCGCGTCCAGGGTCCGGCGGGCCTCGGCCGGCTCTCCCCGGTGGACCAGCAGCGTCGCGGATACGTACGCCCCTGCGGCCGTCGCCATCTCGGGACCCTGCTCGGTGCCGACGCGGATCGTCTCCTGGCTCATCGTCCAGGCGGCGTTCCACGAGCCGTGGTCGAGCTGGGCCAGGGCCAGGACCTGCGTCATCATCGTGTTCGGGCCGGAACCGGCGTCGCAGTGGAGCGCGTGCGCCGCGGCGAGCAGCCGGGCGGCGACCCCGCTCTCGTCCAGTACCCAGGCCGCCGAACCGACCATGCCCAGCTCCCGCAAGCCGAGCCCGGTGTCCTCGGCCGTCGCGCGCAGGACGCGCAGCAGCCGCGGGCGGTCGGGCCCGTACGGGTCGAGCCCGGCGGCGGTCCAGAGCGACCAGCGTGCCTCGGTGCCGGAACCGTGCCACGCCCGCAGATCGTCCAGCAGGCCGAGCGCCTCGCGGCGGTAGGGGGCGCCGCCCTGGTTGTAGACGGACGTGGTGACGTACGACAGGGTCTCCATCGCCCTGCTCGGATGGTCACGGCTGAGCGAGCGGGCGGTGGGCAGCAGGTGGCTCAGCGCGAGGGACTGGCGGGTCGTACCGGCCAGCGACCAGCCCGCCCGCAGATGGGCCTCGGCCAGCAGCTCCGGGTCGTCAGTGAGCCCGACGGCCTCGGTGGCCAGCGCCTCGCCCCAACTGTGCCGGCCCGCCACCAGGGCCATCTGGGCCGCGTCCACCAGGCGCCGGGCGCGGGTGTCGGGGTCGGGCGTCAGCGCGGCGGCCCGCTGGAACGCCTGCGCGGCCTCGGCGTAGCCGCCCCGGGCCCGGACGCGCCCGGCCGTGGCGGCGAGCGCGGCGGCCACCTCTTCGTCGGGGCCGACGGTAGCCGCCGCGCGGTGCCACGCCTGCCGGTCGGGGCGCGCCCCGAGTTCCGCCGCCAGCGCGAGATGCGCCTCGCGGCGCTCTCCGAACGGCGCCGAGGAGGACAGTGCCGAGCGCACCAAGGGGTGCCGGAAGACGACCCCGCCGCCCGCGTCCAGCCGTACGAGACCGGCGCTCTCGGCGGGCCGCCACACGGCGTAGTCGTCGGCGGACGGGGGTTTGCCGGGGAGGGACCTGTCCAGCACGGGCCGGCCGTTCTCCCCTCCCACCTCTCCCTCCACCGCGTGCCGGCCGGCGGCGGCGAAGACGGCGGGGGCGTCGGTGTCGGCGGCGACCGCGGCCAGCAGCAGGGCCCGGCGGGTCGCGGCGGGCAAGGGGGTCACCCGGCTGGTGAACACCTGTTCCAGCCGGGCGGTGACGGGCAGCGGGCCGCCGGTGAACGCGGCCGGGTCCAGCATCGCGGCCCGCCCGAACTCCAGCAGCGCCAGCGGGTTGCCGCGGGCCTCGGCGAGGATACGGCGACGCAGCGGGCCGGTCACCGGCACCGGCTGGCAGGCCAGCAGTTCCTCGGACGCGGACTCGTCCAGCGGGCCCACCGGCAGCAGGGCGGCCTCGCGGGCGATGGGTTCCGGGACCTCCGGCCGGGACGCCGCGAGCAGCCGGATGGGTTCGTCCCGAAGTCGCCTGGCCAGGAAGGCCAGCACGTCGAGCGAGGCCTCGTCGAGCCACTGCACGTCGTCGACGAGCAGCAGAACGGGCCGTACGACGGCGGCGTCCGAGAGCAACGTCAGCGTCGCCATGGCCTGCGCGGCACGATCGGCCGGCGGCCGCCCGCCCGCTTCGACCAGCCCCAACGCGGTACGCAGGAGGGTCAGATGCGGAGGCTGGGCGATGGGCGGCCGTGCGGGACCCGCGGCCGGTACGGCAGGGGCCAGCACCAGAGGGGAGGCTTCCGCGGCGGGCTGAAGGGCCGGGTCGGGGGCCTGCGCCACAGGCGGTCGCGCCGGGTCCAATGCCTGCACGACAGACAGTCGCGCTCTCTCCGGGTCCTGTGGGGGCGGCGGTTGTGCCCGGCCCCGGTCCCGGACCTGTAGAGGCGGTATTCGTACCCCGTCCGGGGCCTTTACGGGCGGTATTCGTAGCCGGTTCGGGTCCTGTACGGGCGGGCTTTGTGCCAGGTCTGCGGCCTGTAGGGGCGGTATCCGTACCCCGTCCGGGTCCTGTACGGGCGACAGCGGTACCCGATTCGGGTCCTGGACCGGCGGAAGTTGTGACCGGTTCGCCGCCTGTACGGGAGGCAGTTGTGCCCGATCGGCCGCCTCCCCGGCATGGAGCGGCCCGGGGTGTGGGGCCTGCGCAGAAGGCGTCACCGCGGTGTCCGGCGCCGGTGGCGTAGGCGAAAGTGCCCCGTCCGACAGGGCGGGCGCCCCTTCCAGCAGCGGCAGCAGCAACCCCCGCAGACCCGCCAGCCCCAGACCCAGCGCCCCCTCGGCCCCCGCCGTGCGAAGCACCGTGTACCCGAGGCCGACGCCACGCGCCTCCCCCTCGGCCAGCAGCGCGCTCTTGCCGACCCCCGGATCGCCTACGGCGACGAGGGCGGGCGGTCCGGCGTCGCCGAACAGCCGCTCCAGTACGGCCAGTTCCCGCTCGCGGCCGACGATGCCCACACGTACCCCCCGCTCTCCGCCCCCGGGCCTGCTTACCCGTGGCCGGATACCGCTGTCAAACCGCTCTGAGCAGCGCAGAGTCCAGCGCGGGAGGCGTTGGGCAGCGGCAGACGGAACGGAGTTCGAGCCGCGCGGCCGGGTCGTACGAGGGACGCGTGAAGCCCCGTAGGTCAGCAGTGCCCGCGTACGTGCAGGGCGACGTAGAGGGTGTCGACCACCTGGCTGCGGGCGGCCCGGGCGGCGGCGCTCGCGTGGTGGGCGTCGAGCGTCACGAACCCGGGACCGGCCCCGGCGTAGCGCACGGTCACGGCGGACACGCCGGCCTCGCACAGCCCGCGCCCGTACGCCTCGCCCTCGTCCCGGAGCACGTCCGTCTCGGCGGTCACGACGAGAACGGGCGGCGCGCCGCTCAGCTCGGCCGGGGAGGGCGCCCCCGGCGACCCGCCGCCGTCCAGGTCACCGCGGGTGTGCTCACCAGACGTGCGGTCACGGGAGGTGTACTGCCGCCAGAACTCCGCGAGCGCGCCGCGCCCCGGTGCCCGGGTGCCGAACCGCCCGTGTGAGGGGGTGTCCATCGTGGCGTCGAGCGCGGGGCCGAGCAGGACGAGGGCGCGGAAACGGGGGCCGTCGCCATGGCGCCCGGCGGCGAGCGCGGCCACCGCGAGCGCTCCGCCGGTGGAGCTCCCCACCAGGGCGACCCGGGAGCCGTCCAGCCCGGCGGCCGGTCCCTTGTCGGCGAGCCAGTAGGCCAGCTCGCGCACGAGGGCACGCGCGGCGGCCCGGCGGCTGCCGGCCCGTCCGATCTCGGGTACGACGACGGCGGCGTCCGCGCCCAGCGCCAGATCGGCGATGAACCGCTCCTCGGAGGCTGAGGCCGAGAACCAGGCCGAGTCCGAGGCCGACGCCGGGTCCAGACCCGGTTCGGTGCCCGGGTCGGCACCGGGGTCGATGTCCGGGGTCGGGTCGGTGTCCAGGTCCGGGTCTGGGTCCAGGTCCGGGTCCGGGTCCGGGTCCGGGTCCGGGTCCGGGTCCGGGTCCGACGGCAGCCAGGCCGGTCCCGGCAGATACAGCACCACCGGCAGACCGGGCGGCGAGCCCTCGGGCGTCACCAGCCGAACCCGGGCAGGCCCCGTCCCGGGCAGAACGACCGTCAGCCTTGTGTCGGACACCAGCGGCCCGCCCGGCCCGCCCGACCCGTCCACCCCGGCGAACGGCTTCGGCGCGGCGCCGGTCGCCTCGGCAGACGTGGATACGGGAGCGGAGCGGGGCGCCGAACCGGAAGCGGACCCGATGACCGGGTCGGGACCCGGACGGGAAACGGCCCCCGGAACAGCACCCGAACCGGAAACAGCCCCCCGGACGGAACCCGGCGCAGGCCCCGGATGGGAAGCGCACCCGGGGACGGACCCCTGTGCGGGGCCCGGTACAGGACCCGGACGGCAAGCGGCCCCCGGAACAGCACCCGAACCGGAAACAGCCCCCCGGACGGAACCCGGCGCAGGCCCCGAAGCAGCCCCGGCGACAGAAGCAGACGCCGGCGCCTGCGCGGCCGTAGGCGTGCGGGCGGGCGGCGCGGGCGAGGCGAGCGGGTCCACGGAGGCTCCAACCACGGTCGATCGGCCCGGGCCGACGCGCCCGGAGCCCCGAACTCTAGGAGCGGCACCCGGCGCCGCGCAGCCGCCCCCGCTCACAACTCGTGCCTGTGCGTGCACAGTCTGGCGCCCGCCGGCCGGACTCGCCCAGGGCCGGAACGGCCGTCGGCCGCACCACACCAGTCATATGGCGTGGTCCTCACCGCCCGCGACGGGTGATCGTGGGGCGGGGGTCGCGCCCGGGCCAACGGGCGCGGTCAGGCATGCGCACGAATGGGGTGCCGATGACGGTCTGGGTCAGGTCCGTGGGCCAGGAAGACGCCGAGGGCCAGTCCGACGAGGAGCGGCTCGCGGCCTGGCAGCGGGCGCTGGAAGAACTCCTCACCCCGGTCACCGTGGCACCCCGGGGAAGACTCCAGGGCACCGTGACGACACACCGGCTCGGCTACCTCCAGGCGTCGTCCGTCCAGGCGACCCCGCAGAAGGTGAGCCGGCCGGCCCGGCTGTGCCACGGTACGGCGCGGCAACGATTCGCCCTCCTGCACCAGCACACCGGCGCCGCCTCCCTGACCCACGCGGGGCACCAACTGCTCCTGGCCGAAGGTCACCTGACGGTCATCGACCTCAAGCGCCCCTTCTCGCTGGACTTTCCGCACCCTTTCGGCGCCGGCTTCTTCCAGCTCCCTTCCCGGGTACTGGGCCACCCCGGCCCCGTACTCGCGGAGCTGCCCGGCCGTGAAATGTCGTCGGACGGCGGCCCGGGTGCGGCGCTGGCGCTGCTGCTGACCGAACTCGCCCACTCCGGAACCGACTTGCACCCGGACGCCGCGCCCCGGGTGGCCGGCCATGTCGCCGGGCTCGTCGACGCGGCCGTACTGCACGGGCGACGGCAACGCCCCGACGTCTCCCCCGGTGACGAACTGCTTGCCCGCGCCCACGAGTTCGTCGCCGCGCACCTGGAGGACCCGGACCTCGGACCGGAGATGGTCGCCGCCGCCCTGCGGATCTCGGTGCGCTATTTGCACCGTCTCTTCGAGAACGAGGAACTGACCGTGAGCCGGCTCATCCAGGTGCGCCGGGTCGAGGCGTGCGCCCGCAGCTTCAGCCGGCGCGGCCGGTCCAGCCCGACGGTCTCCGCCGTCGCCCAGCGCTACGGCTTCGTCAACGCGGCGCACTTCAGCCGGGCGTTCCGCGCCGTCTACGGAGTCTCGCCCCGCGTCTGGCGCGACACGGCCGGCGCGGGCGTCTCCGCCGCCCGGCCCGCCCCCGCCGCACCACGGACGGTCATTTCCGTCGCCGAGACGGGGGCCGGGGCAGGCACCGGGCAGGGGCCGGTACCGCGGACCAGCGGGCGATACACACCGAAACGACCGGTCACATGACCTGATCTCCGGGCATCCCGGCCGTCAAGGCTGAAGGGGAGCGGCCCGCACGCGGCAGGCCGCCGCGACCGCGACGTCCGATCCGATCGGAGGGCCACCCCACCATGTCCGAGAAGCCGGTATTCCTCCTGGCCGACGCGGACGCCTTACGGAGACAACGTTGGGACGGCACCGACGGGGAGTGGCTGGTCCTGCTCGTCCCCACGACCGGCGAGCGAACCGCGATCCACTTGTACGACGGCCCCGCGGCCGCCGGGGCATGGCTACCCGACCTGGTCCGGGCGACGCCCGCCGCCCTGATCGTGCCGCAGGCGGCGATCGCCCTGCCCCGGCGGCACCCCGCCCCTTCGCCGGGCCGGCACCCCGCACCCGCACCCGCACCCGGCCGACCCTCCGCGCCCCCGCCCGGCCCGCACCGCACGCCCCTGCCCGTCGGCCCGCTTCCCGTGTCCGTCGGCGCCTCCCTGGTCCGGGGCCTGGTCTTGGCCCTCCTCGACGGGACGGTCTCCCTGGAGGCGACCCACGTCGCCGCGCATCTGGTCGACCTCGTCGCGACGCTGGTGTGCGAGGCGACGGCACCCGAACGCCCCACCGCCGGACGGAACTTACTGGAGGAGATCCGATGGCAGGTGAACGACCGGCTCGACGACGTGACGCTCTCGCCGGGCACCATCGCCGCCCACGGCTACATCTCGGTCCGCTACCTGCACAAGCTCTTCCGGGACGAGGGAACCACGGTCGGGCGCTGGGTCGTCCGACGCCGCCTGGAGGAGGCGTGCCGCGAGCTTGCGGGACCCGGCCGCGCCGGCCGCACGATCTCCGTGACCGCCAAACGCTGGGGCTTCGCCAACGCGGCCCACTTCAGCCGCGTGTTCCACGCCGCCTACGGCCGGGCGCCGCGCGACTGGCGTGACACCCGCGCCGCCCTGGTGGCGCGCAGCGACACGGCACCCCGGGACACACCCCCCGTACAACCGGCCCCCGGCGCGCAACCGGCTTCCGGCGGACATGCGCTGTCGGCACGACAGGGTGCGCCAGGAGTCAACTGGGCCGCGCCGTCCGTCCGTAGCGTCGCCCCGAACTCCACACACCCCGCTGGAACGGGGCTTCGACAGGACGAGGAAGAGGCATGGTGAGCGAACCGACAGGGCCGACGACGGACAGCACCGTCGAGGAGCCGAGCCCGCCCCCGACGGACGGCACCGTCGAGGACACGGACCCCCCGCAGGACCCCGGCGCCGAGGCCCACGTCCCGGACGGCCCCGGCGGCCGGTACCACGAGCCCGACCTGCGCCGGATGGTCCGGCTCAACCTGCGGCCGATCGCGTCCCCGCTGCCGCTGGGCTTCTACACGGTGGCGATCGCGTCAACGGTGACGAGCTGCCTCCAGATAGGGATCATCCCCGCGGCGGACCGGCAGGCGGTCGCCCTGACCATCCTGCCCGCCTTCGCGCTGCAACTGGTCGTCAGCATCCTGGCGTTCGGCGCGCGCGACGTCATCGCGGCGACACTGATGGCCAGTTTCGCCGGCACCTGGCTGGCGAACGCGCTCGTGACGGCCTCGGATGCGGCCGGCGGCTCCCGGGTGCTGGGCGTACTGAACCTGGTGTTCACGGTGTTCGCCGCCCTGATGGCCTCGGTCGCGGCGCCGAAACGGGCCCTGTGGCTGGTCCTGGTGATCGCGGTGCCGCGCTACCTCGTGGCGGGCCTGGCCGGGGTGACCGGCGTCGGCTGGATCGGCCACGCCTCCGGTGCGGTCGGCCTGCTGCTCGCCGCCGTCGCGATGTACGTGGCGTACGCGCTGATGCTGGAGGATCTGCGCGGCAAGGAGATCCTGCCGATCGGCCGCTCCGGCCCCGCGCACAACGCGGTCGAGGGGGATCTCCGTTTCCAGCTGCGGGACTTGGAGCGCCACCCAGGCGTCCGCCGCACCCTCTGACCCGCCCAGACCCCACGCCCCACCCCAGCCCCCCCCGGGCGCCGGTCCACGACAACGGACCGGCGCCCGGGTACACGCTCCCGGCCCGTCAGCCAGATCGAGCCAGGTCACGTCGGGCCAGTTCCCACCAATCCAGACCAGACCAGACCAGGTCAGGTCAGGTCAGGTCAGGTCAGGTCAGGTCAGGTCAGGTCACCTCACGTTGCCTCACAGGAAGCACGGGTCGCCCGAAAGCCGCGCGCCCCCGCCCGCGTCCCCCCGCTCCCGGCGCCACGCGGCCTGCGCCAGGGAGTCCGCCGCCGCCTCCCGCAACGCGTCCGCCTGCACCGCGCCGGACGGCGTGGCCTGGTAGCCGCCGAAGTGGGCCACCGGGCTCCAGTCCGGGGAGACCGGCGGCAACTCGGCGGCCAGCCCCTCGTGTTCCGCCGTCGCGTGCACGACCCGCCCCCCGACCACGGTCAGCACCGCCTCGATACGGGGGATGGCCGCCTCCTCGACGGTGAAGTAGTCCTCGGTGAGCACCGCGAAGTCCGCGTACGCGCCGGGCCGCAGCGCACCCTTGACGTCGTCCTCGCCGGTGAGCCGGGCACCGCCCAGGGTGTACAGCTCCAGCGCGTCGGCGCGGCTGAGCCGGTGGCGCGCCCCTCGCAGCGCCCGGCCGGCGACATCCCGGCCGCTGACCAGCCAGTGCAGCGCCACCCACGGGTTGTAGGAGGAGACCCGGGTGGCGTCGGTGCCCGCCGCGACCGTCAGGCCCCGGGCCAGCATGTCGCCGACCGGCGGGGCCTCGGCCGCCGCCGCGGCCCCGTAGCGGGAGCGGAACGCCTGCCCCTGGAAGGAGAGGCGGTTCTGCACCGACACGCCCCCGCCCAGCGCGGCGACCCGGTCCAGGCTCGCGGGCGTGACCGTCTCCGCGTGGTCCAGCAGCCAGCGGTTGCCCGAGGGGAACAGCCCCTCGGCGGCGAGCCGTTCGAACACGGCCAGGTCGCGGCGGATGGTCTCGTCGTAACTGGCGTGCAGCCGGAAACCCCAGCCCTGTTCCATCAGCAGCCGTACCGCCTGCTCGAACCGGTCCTCGTAGGAGTCGAGTTCGGGCCGCGGCTCGGAGAAGTTCTCGAAGTCGGCGGCGGCCCAGATGAGGTTCTCGCCGGCGCCGTTCAGCCGCAGCCACTCGTCACCGTCGCCCACCGAGGTGGTGGCCGTCCAGCGCCGCAGGTCGTCCAGCTCCTGGCCGGCCGTCTGCGGGAACAGGTGGTAGGCGATGCGTACGGTCAGCTCGCCCCGGGCGGCCAAGTCGGTGACCGTCCCGTAGTTCTCGGGGAAGCTCTGGAAGCCGCCGGCGGCGTCGATCGCCGAGGTCAGGCCGAAGCGGTTCAGCTCGCGCAGGAAGTGGCGGGTGGAGGAGGCCCGGTCGCCCTCGTCCAGCAGCGGCGCCTTCGCCAGCGTGGAATACAGCAGCAGGGCGCTGGGCGCAGCCAGCAGCAGCCCGGTGGGCTCACCGCCGTGGCCGTGGACGATCTGGCCGCCGGGCGGCGCGGGCGTGTCCCGGCCGATGCCGGCCGCCGCCAGGGCCGCCCGGTTCAGCAGCGCGGACTGGTAGAGGTGGAGCACGAAGACGGGGGTGTCGGGGGCCGCCGCGTTCAGCTCGGCGAGCGTGGGCAGCCGGCGCTCCGCGAACTGGTCGGCGGACCAGCCGCCCACCACCCGCACCCACTGGCCGGGCGGGGTGCGCCGGGCCTGCTCGGTCAGCATGGCGAGCGCCTGCCGCAGCGTGGGCACACCGTCCCAGCGCAGTTCCAGGACGTAGTTCAACCCGCCCCGGATGACGTGCAGATGGGAGTCGTTGAGGCCGGGGACGGTACGTCGTCCCAGCGCGTCGACGACGCGAGTGTGCGGGCCGACGAGCGGGGCGATGTCGGCGTCGTCACCGACCGCGCTGATCCGGCCGGCCCGCACCGCGAGCGCCGAGACCTCGGGCCGCAGCCGGTCCCCGGTGTGGATGGCGGCGTTGCGCAGAACGAGATCGGCGGGCTCCGCCGGTCGGCCTGCCGTGACTCCCGCGACGGGCATGGAGGGCAAGGTGTCTCCTCAACTCGGTTACGAGGCAGGGGGGTTCACACGAGACGGCCCCGAAGAGCCGGAAGGTCCCGAAGGACTCCCAGGGCTCGAAGAACCCGGAGGACCCGGAGGTCCTGGCGCACCGTAGGGGCGTCACGGCCGCCCCGCTGTGCGCAGAACGCACCACTTGTTGCCGCACGGGGCAGTCCACTCGTTGCCGCACGGGGCCAGTCGCTGCGGCAGCCCCGGCGCGGCCCCCCGCGGCGGCCGAGGCAAGCCGGGACACAGCCGGGGCGCGACGGCATTCGGCAGCTCCGTTCACGGGAGTGCGCGCAGGGCACAACCACGGGCGCGCACGGGCAACGCCGTTGCGGGCAGCGGCCCTAGCGTGCTGGGCGTCGCACCGAAGAGTGCTGCCCGGCGTGACGCCCGTGTGGCGGAGGCGGGCCCGTTCACCTGCACACACCTTTGCTAGGAGACCGCTCATGGATCTCGGATTGTTCGTGCTGCGCCTCGTCGTGGGGCTGCTGATCGCCGGCCACGGCGTGCAGAAGATCAGTTTCCTGCTGGGCGGCAAGGGACTGGCCGGCGGTGTGGCGGAGTTCCGTGGAGACGGCTTCCGGGGCGGGGCGGTGACCGCGCTCGCCGCCGGTGCCGGGCAGATCGGCTCGGGACTGTTCCTGGCCGCCGGGGCGCTGACACCGCTGGCCGCGCTGACGGCGATGGGCGTGATGACCGTCGCGGCCACCGTGAAGCTCCGGCACGGCCTGTGGGTGCAGAACGACGGTTACGAGTACCCGCTGGTGCTGATCGTGGTATCCGCCGTGCTGTCCGCCACCGGCCCCGGGAACTGGTCGGTGGACCACGCGTTGGGTCTCACGCCGTGGCCGCTGTGGTGGGCGGCGCTCGCCACGGCGGGCGGAGTCGGCAGCGGCCTCGCCACCCGCCTGGTCCTGCACCGCCCGGACCAGGCGACCATCTCCCGACCCGCCACATCCACCACCCCCGGCGCCCCCACGACGCCGACCACCAACACCCCCTGAAACCAGGGCGAGCGCCCGCACGCGCACGCCCCACCCGCACGGCGCCAACCACGCGCACCCACCCAGCCACGCCCGACCAACCCGTGCCGTTACACGCACCCACCACCCCCAACCGACCCCGGCGCCACCCGCCGGCGAAAGGAGACCGTTCTCACCATGTCCGCACCGACCGACGCGCACGCAGCCCCGAGCGCGGACCTGCTGACCCCCGACAACGCCGTGATGCTGTTCGTCGACCACCAGCCGCAGATGTTCTTCGGCGTGGGCAGTTCGGACCGCGCCGGCATCATCAACGCCACCGTCGGCCTGGCCCGGGCGGCCCGCGTCTTCGACGTGCCCACCGTCCTGACCACGGTGGCCGCGAGCAGCTTCTCCGGGCCCCTGCTGCCCCAGCTGGCCGAGGTCTTCCCCGGCCACGAGGTGCTCGACCGGACCACGATGAACGCCTGGGAGGACGAGGCCGTGGTCGCCGCGGTCCGCGCCACCGGGCGCCGCAAGATCGTGCTCAGCGGGCTGTGGACCGAGGTCTGCCTCGTCCTGCCGGCCCTGTCGGCGCTGGAGCAGGGCTTCGAGGTGTACGTGGTCGCCGATGCCTCCGGCGGCGTGACGGCCCAGGCCCACGAGCACGCGCTGGACCGGATGACCGCCGCCGGCGCGGTCCCGGTCACCTGGCTCCAGGTGCTGCTGGAACTCCAGCGGGACTGGGCCAGGTCCGAGACGTACACCCAGGTCCTCGACGTCGTGAAGCAGCACGGCGGTGCCTACGGCATGGGCGTCGTCTACGCGCAGTCGATGATCGGCGAGCACGCCGCCGGCTGACCCCGCGCCCGCCGGCCGGACCGGCGACAGACAGGCCGGGCAACGAGCCACCCGGCCGGACAGAGAACCGCACGGGGCGAGCAGCTTGCCCCGCCCGAGTGAAGGAACAGGCATGTCAGAGAGCTACCTTCCCGTCCCGCCCGTCCTGGAGGAGGCCGCCGCCGGCTTCGCCGCGGCGACCGCCAACCCGCCCTACCTCTTCGACCTCGGGCCGGCCGAGGGGCGCAAGGCCGTCGACGAGGCGCAGTCCGGCGACACGGCCAAGCCCGAGGTAGACGAGGAGTGGGTGACCGTCCCCGGCGGCCCGACCGGCTCGGTGCGGGTCCGCCTGGTCCGCCCGCGGGGCGCCACCGGCCCGCTGCCGGTGATCGTGTACATCCACGGAGCCGGCTGGGTCTTCGGCAACGCGCACACCCACGACCGCCTGGTACGCGAGCTGGCCGTCGGCGCCGGCGCGGCCGTGGTGTTCCCCGAGTACGACCTGTCGCCCGAGGCCCGCTACCCGGTGGCCATCGAGCAGAACTACGCGGTCGCCCAGTGGGTCGCCGCCGAGGGCGCCGCGCACGACCTGGACGCCGGCCGGCTGGCGGTGGCGGGCGACTCGGTGGGCGGCAACATGGCGATCGCGCTGACCCTGATGACCAAGGAGCGCGGCGGACCGGAGCTTGCCGCCCAGGTGCTGTTCTACCCGGTGACGGACGCGAGTTTCGAGACCGGTTCCTACCACCAGTTCGCCGAGGGCTACTTCCTGCGGCGCGACGGCATGCAGTGGTTCTGGGACCAGTACACGACCGACCCCGGCGAGCGGGCCGAGATCACCGCCTCGCCGCTGCGGGCGGACGTCTCCCGGCTGGCCGGGCTGCCGCAGGCCCTGGTCATCACCGCCGAGGCCGACGTGCTGCGCGACGAGGGCGAGGCCTACGCCAACAAGCTGCGCCAGGCCGGTACGCCGGTCACCGCCACCCGCTACCAGGGAGTGATCCACGACTTCGTCATGCTGAACGCGCTGCGCGGCACGCACGCCGCCCAGGCCGCGATCACACAGGCCACCGGCTTCCTGCGCGACGCCCTGTCCTGACCACACCGCCTCGCGCACCCGGGGCCGTCCCCGCGCCGACTCGCCGTCGGCGGGGACGGCCCCGTCGAAAATTTCCTCGAACTTCACCGCCCCCGGAGTACTGACAGAACACGTGAACGGCAGGTAGCGTCCTGAACCAGTTCACCCATGTGGACTACACCACTACGACGGTTTCGTAGTGGATCACCACCTTTACAACGGATCGTCCGGCACGTTCCTGCCGGTGAAGGGGGCCCATCACCATGGCCACTGTCTCGTTCGACAAGGCGACCCGGATCTACCCGGGTTCCGAGAAGCCCGCCGTCGATGCTCTGGAGATCGACATCGAGGACGGCGAGTTCCTCGTCCTCGTCGGTCCCTCCGGCTGCGGCAAGTCCACCTCGCTCCGCATGCTCGCGGGGCTCGAGGACGTGAACGGCGGCGCCATCCGCATCGGCGACCGCGACGTCACGCACCTGCCGCCCAAGGACCGGGACATCGCCATGGTGTTCCAGAACTACGCGCTGTACCCGCACATGACCGTCGCCGACAACATGGGCTTCGCGCTCAAGATCGCCGGCGTCAACAAGGCCGAGATCCGCCAGAAGGTGGAGGACGCGGCGAAGATCCTCGACCTCACCGAGTACCTCGGCCGCAAGCCGAAGGCCCTCTCCGGCGGTCAGCGCCAGCGTGTCGCCATGGGCCGCGCCATCGTGCGCGAGCCCCAGGTCTTCCTCATGGACGAGCCACTGTC
The DNA here is from genome assembly GCF_040703595.1 of Streptomyces sp. NPDC007084. NCBI lineage: Bacteria > Bacillati > Actinomycetota > Actinomycetes > Kitasatosporales > Streptomycetaceae > Streptomyces > Streptomyces sp. NPDC007084. Next base: position 129,162 of record NZ_JBEYFY010000008.1, on the reverse strand, counting down.
GAACCTCGACGCCAAGCTCCGCGTCTCCACCCGTACGCAGATCGCCTCGCTGCAGCGCCGCCTCGGCATCACCACCGTCTACGTCACCCACGACCAGGTCGAGGCCATGACCATGGGCGACCGCGTGGCCGTGCTCAAGGACGGTCTGCTCCAGCAGGTCGACTCCCCGCGCAACATGTACGACCGCCCGGCCAACCTCTTCGTCGCCGGCTTCATCGGCTCCCCGGCCATGAACCTGGTCGAGGTCCCGATCACCGACGGCGGCGTGAAGTTCGGCAACAGCGTCGTCCCGGTCAACCGCGAGGCCCTCGCGGCCGCCGCCGACAAGGGCGACCGCACGGTCACCGTCGGCGTCCGCCCGGAGCACTTCGACGTGGTCGAGCACAACGGCGAGGCCGCCAAGTCGCTCACCAAGGACACCGAGGACGCCCCGGCGGGCCTCGCCGTCTCGGTGAACGTGGTCGAGGAACTCGGCGCCGACGGCTACGTCTACGGCTCCGCCAAGGTCGGCGACGAGGACAAGGACCTCGTCGTCCGCGTCAGCGGCCGTGCCGTCCCGGACAAGGGCGCCACACTGCACGTCGTGCCGCGTCCGGGCGAGATCCACGTGTTCTCCACCTCCACGGGCGAGCGCCTCTCCGACTGACGGCACACCGGCCGACGGAACCGGGGGACGGCACCAGCCGACGGCCCGGGAGGCGGCACCGGGGACGGCACCGGGTGATGCCACCGGCCGACGCCACCGACCGACCGCACCGCCTGACGTCACCACCTCGCACCGCCTGACGTCACCGCCTCGCGGTCGAACACACCCCCACCTGGGGTGAATTCACCCAAGTTGACGAAGAGGGCCCCGCAGCCTGCTGCGGGGCCTTCTTCGTTGTCGACAAATACCCTGGCAGACCGGTCATTTCGATCCCCGTACGTCAACTCCGCGCCCCGAAAACCCTGTTTCCCCGTCCCCCGAAACGGTGACTAAATGTCGCCAAATCATTACCCCGCGCTACTCTCACTCGCGTGAAGCACTCCACCACTACCCAACGGACCCGGCGTGGCCGTGGCCCCGCCCGCCGGGTCGGCCGCACCCTCGCCCTCGTTCTGCCTGTCGTCCTGGTGCTCTCCGGGACTCTCGCGGTCACCCGAGTCAACTGGTCGGGGAATCCCTCGAACTCGGTGCTCACCGCGTCCTCCGAAAACGTCTCCTCGCGAGCCGTCTCCCGCGCACCGCAGGACGTCCTGCGCGACAAACTCCTCCTGGAACTCCAGGAGAAGAACCCGGGCGTCGCCCTCACCCACCTCCAGGAGGCGGTGAACGGCCGTCCGTCGCTCGCGAAGCACTGCGTGTCCATCGCCCGCGCCCTGGGCCGCGCCGCCGTCCGCGCCTACGGACCCACGCGCGCCCAGTCGTTCGCGCGGCCCGTCTGCGACACCTCGTTCGCCTCGGGGGTCGCGACCACCCATTTCTGAGGTCCCCCGTCCCTCCCCCGGGGGACGGCACCGCCCCTCGGAGGCCACCGAGCGTCCTCCGAGGGGCACACGCACACCGCGCCCCACTCACCTCACCGCGTCACACACATCACCTCGCACACCCCTTCGCACACCGCCACGTACAGTTCGGTCATGACCGATCCGAACGCCGTGGCGCGCCCCGTCCAAGCCGTCGTCCTGGCCGGCGGCCAGGGCTCCCGGCTGCGTCCCTACACCGACGACCGGCCGAAGCCCATGGTCGAGATCCCCGGAACCGGGACACCGATCATCGGGCACCAGCTCACCTGGCTCGCCGAGGAGGGCGTCACCGACGTCGTCATCTCCTGCGGCCACCTCGCCGACGTCCTCCAGACCTGGCTGGACTCGGCCGACCTCCCCGTACGGGTGACGACGGTCGTCGAGTCGGAGCCCCTCGGCCGGGGCGGCGGCCTGCGCTACGCCGCGGCCCGTCTCCCGCACCCGGACCGCCCCTGGTACGCGACGAACGGTGACATCTGGACCCGTTTCTCGCTGCGCGACATGGCCGACTTCCACGCCGAGCGGGACGCCGTCGCGACCCTCGCGCTGGCCCGCCCCCGTATCCCCTGGGGCGCCGTCCAGACGGACGGCTTCGGACACATCACCGACTTCATCGAGGCACCGCCCTCCACCTTCGAGATCAACGCGGGCGTGTACGTGTTCTCCCCCGAGTTCACCGCGATGCTCCCCGAGCGCGGCGACCACGAGCGGACCACCTTCCCGCGCCTCGCCCGCGAGAACCGGCTCGCCGGCTTCCCGATCCCGCAGGGCGCCTACTGGCGCGCCATCGACACCGCCAAGGACCTCACGGAAGCGGCGAAGGAACTCGCGGCCCTGGGCCGTTGAGCCCCGGGCCCCCCACACCCCTCCCGGCCAACACCCCTCCCGGCCCTCGCCGTAGCCCCCACGGCACGTGTCGCATACGCGGCCGCACACGGGCATACGGAACCGCACGCGTCGCCCGCCGGGGCCATACGCCTCCGTACAGGCCCCCGGCACCGTACGGCCCCCCACGCGTCCGTACGCCCGTGTACAGCCCCACCCCGCCCGTAGTACAGGCCCCACCCCGCCCATACAGGCCCACCGCGCCCCACACGCATCCCCCACACGCATCCCCTACGCGTGTCCCCTACGTGTCCCGCGCCCCCCAGACACATCAGGGCCCCGCACGATCCCGTGCGGGGCCCTGAAGCCGTTCTCGCGGTTGCCGCGGTCTGTGCGGCGCCGAGCGGGGGGGGTCAGCCGAGGAGGCCGCCGACCAGGCCCCGTTGGTCGGTGGACGAGTCGCCGCCGCCACCGCCGTCGCCGCCGGGCGCGGGCGCGCCCCCCGGAGAGCCGGTGCCGCCGGTCGACGGGCCGCCGCTGCTGGTCGGTCCCGCGCTGGTGCTCGGGGCCTGGCCCGCCGGCGAGGACTGCTGCGGCGGCGCCTGGCCACCGCTGCCCTGCGTGGCGCTCGGCTGCTGCCCGACGCCGGCGGCCGAACCGGACTCCCGGGTCGCGCCCGGCGTCGTGGCGGCCTTCGAGGGCGCCGTGGAACTCTGCCGGCGCTGCGCGGGCGCCTCGGAGGCCGACGGGCTGGCCTTCTGGTGCCGCTTGCCGGGGGTCTCCGGCAGCGGGGAGCCGGGCAGTTCGTTGCGCGGGGCCTCGCCGGGGCCGGGGACGACGACACGGTCGGAGTCGCGGACCGCGCCGCCGAGCAGCGACCCGATGAGCAGGGTGAGACCGACGACGATGGCGGTGGCGATCGCGCCGCGGCGCAGTACGCGCCCGCGCAGGTCCCAGATGTCGGCGCGCGGTCCGAGCGTGCGCCATGCCTCGGCGGCGAGGCGGCCGTCGACGGAGTAGACGGGGGCGCCCGCGATGATCAGCGGGGACCAGGCGGCGAGGTAGATGATGTCGGGCGCGTCGTAGGCGGGCACCGTCTTCCAGCTCACCGTGACGATGAGCGCGGCGGACAGCATCGCGCCGATGACGGCGGCGACCCGCTGCCACAGGCCGAGGACCGTGAGGACGCCGACGATGACCTGGAAGAAGGCGATGACGAGCCCGGAGCCGACGGGGTGCTGGAGGGCGAACTGCCGCAGCGGCTCGGCGACTTCCCACGGGTGCAGCGTGTTCAGCCACTTCATCATGGAGCCGCGCTCGCCACCGTCGAAGTAGACGGGGTCGCAGAGCTTGCCCATGCCGGCGTAGATGGAGATGAAGCCGAGGAAGACGCGCAGCGGGAGCAGCACGACGCCGAGGTTCATCCGGCGGCCGGGGTGGTAGGCGTGCCGGGCCGGGTCGGACTCGCCGCGCTTGACGCGCCGGGCGGTGTCCGTGCCGCCCGGGCCGTCGAGGCCGTCGGCGCCCTCGTCCGCGAAGTCGGTGTCCGTGAAGGCGGGTTCGTCGTAGGCGCTGCCGACGGTGCGCATCTGCGGGAGCAGGCGCTGCTCCTCGCCGAGGGGGGCGCGCTGGCTGCCGACGAGGGGCGTCTCGACGGTGTCGACGGTCAGGTCGCCCGCGTAGCCCGGCTGTTCGCCGATGCGCGGGATGACCTGGGTCGCCCCGGCGTCGGCGGTCGGCGCGCCGCCGTGGCCGACGCCCGCGCTCCGTACGGCCTGGAGCAGCCGGTGGGCGCCGGTGTCGTCGGGCGCGGACTTCCCGCTCCAGACGACCGGGGCGCGGCGGCGGGCACCACCGGCCGGGCCGGCCCCGCCCGCTCTGCCCGGCGTGCCGGCGGCGGGGAACCGCGCGGTGTCGGCGGAGCTCAAGTGCCGCGCGACGCGCGCGGATTGGCCCCGCGACGCGGATCCTAGCTGGACGCGGAAGCTCGCATGATTGACGATGACCTGCGCCGGATCGCTCGGCACCTTCACCATGCTCAGCGCGGGAGCGTCGTCGAATCCCGACGAGCGGTCCCCCGTGGGTGTGCGGGGTGTTCTGGTGTCCACACTCATCTAACCGAGTGACGTGTGTTTAGGACACTGCTTTGACCGCGCCGATCTGTCCGGACCGCGTCAAGGTCGCCCCGAACATCCCGATTACCCCACGGGGGTTACGCCTGGCACGTTTGTTCACCACACCAGGCGCCCCAACCCACCAAGCCCGCACGGCCATCCGCCGCCGACCCGCCGAGCCCGGGCGGCCATCCGCCACCGGCCCACCGAACCCCGCGGCCATCCGCCGCCGGCTCGTCAGGCGCGTCGCCGGGATGCCTCGTAGAGCACAACTCCCGCCGCGACACCGGCGTTCAGCGACTCGCCGCCGCCGGGCATCGGGATGCGGACGCGGAAGTCGCAGGTCTCGCCCACCAGTCGGGACAGTCCCTTGCCCTCGCTGCCGACGACGATGACGACGGGGCCGCCGAGGGCGTCCAGTTCACCGACCTCGACCTCGCCGTCCGCGGCGAGACCGACGACGACGAGCCCGGCCTTCTTGTACGACTCCAGGGCGCGCGTCAGGTTGGCGGCGCGGGCGACGGGCGTACGGGCGGCGGCACCGGCCGACGTCTTCCAGGCACCGGCGGTCATGCCGGCCGCGCGCCGCTCGGGCACGACGACGCCGTGGCCGCCGAAGGCGGAGGCCGAGCGGACGACGGCGCCGAGGTTACGCGGGTCGGTCACCCCGTCGAGGGCGACGATCAGCGGGTCCTGGCCCTGGTCGTACGCGGCGGCGGCCAGGTCCTCGGGGTGCGCGTACTCGTACGGCGGGACCTGGAGGACGAGACCCTGGTGGTTGAGCCCGTTGGTCATGCGGTCCAGCTCGGGGCGGGGGGCCTCCATCAGGTGGATGCCGCCGCGCTCACCGGCGAGCTGCAGCGCCTCGCGGACCCGCTCGTCGTTGTCGATGAACTGCTGGACGTAGAGCATCGAGGCGGGGACGCCCTCGCGCAGCGCCTCGACGACCGAGTTGCGTCCCACGACCATCTCGGACGAGGCCTTGGCGCCGCGGCCCCGGGGGGCGGGCTTGCGGACGAGCTGCTTCGCCTTGGCGTTGGCGACGCGGTTCTTCTTGTGCCCCTTGCGCATCTCGGCGGGCGGGGTCGGGCCCTTGCCTTCGAGGCCCCGGCGTCGCTGGCCGCCACTGCCGACCTGCGCGCCCTTCTTGCCGGACATGCGGCGGTTGTTAGCGGCCATGACCTACCTGTCTGTGTGAGGCGTGCGTGTGTACGTCTATGAAGTGTGCCGCCCGAAGGCCCGGGCGGCACAATCGATCAAGGTCGAGCGCGGCCGGCCGACCCCGCGAAGCGCTTGCCGCCCGACGAGGACCAAGCGTGCCCGGCCCCCGCGCCCGGCACGGACCGAGCGTGCCCGGCCCCCCTGCCCAGCGGCGTCCGAGCGTGCCCGGCCCGCCCGCTCAGCGCGGTCCGAGCGTCCACCGGGGCCCCTGCGGGCTGTCCTCGATGACCAGGCCGGACTGGTTGAGCTGGTCGCGGATGGCGTCCGCGGTGCCCCAGTCCTTGCGGGTGCGGGCGGCCTCGCGCTGGTCGAGGACCATCCGGACGAGGGTGTCGACCACGCCGTGCAGGTCCTCGCCGCGGTCGCCCTCGCCGGCCCAGTGCGCGTCGAGCGGGTCGAGCCCGAGGACGCCGAGCATGGCGCGCACCTCGGCGAGGCGGGCGACGGCGGCCTCCTTGTCGTCGGCGGCCAGCGCGGAGTTCCCCTGGCGGACCGTCGTGTGCACGACGGCGAGCGCCTGCGGGACGCCGAGGTCGTCGTCCATGGCCTCGGCGAAGGCGGGCGGCACCTCGGCGGACGGCTCGACGGCGCCCCCCGCCTTCTCGACCACCCGCTGCACGAAGCCCTCGATGCGCGCGAACGCCGACTCGGCCTCGCGCAGCGCCTCTTCGCTGTACTCGATCATCGAGCGGTAGTGCGGGGTGCCGAGGTAGTAGCGCAGCACGATGGGGCGCCAGGCCTTGACCATCTCGGAGACGAGGACCGAGTTCCCGAGGGACTTCGACATCTTCTCGCCGCTCATGGTGACCCAGGCGTTGTGCACCCAGTACTTCGCGAACTCGTCGCCGAAGCCCTTGGCCTGCGCGATCTCGTTCTCGTGGTGGGGGAAGATCAGGTCGATCCCGCCGCCGTGGATGTCGAAGGCGCTGCCCAGGTACTTGTGGGCCATGGCCGAGCACTCCAGGTGCCAGCCGGGCCGGCCCCGCCCCCAGGGCGTCTCCCAGCTCGGCTCGCCCGGCTTGACGGCCTTCCACATGGCGAAGTCACGCGGGTCCCGCTTGCCGGTCTCGCCCTCGCCGGAGGGCTGGAGCAGGTTGTCCAGCTCCTGGTTGGAGAGCTGGAGGTAACCGGGGAAGGAGCGGACGTCGAAGTAGACGTTCCCGTCGGAGGCGTAGGCGTGACCGCGCTCGATGAGGCCGCGCATCATCTCGATCATCTCGGGGATGTGCCCGGTCGCCCGCGGCTCGTACGTGGGCGGCAGGCAGCCGAGCGCGGCGTAACCGTCGTTGAACGCGCGCTCGTTCTCGTAGCCGATGGACCACCACGGGCGGCCCTGGTCGGCCGACTTGGCGATGATCTTGTCGTCGATGTCCGTGACGTTCCGGATGAACGTGACGTCGTAGCCGCGGTACTCGAACCAGCGGCGCATGATGTCGAAGCTCAGGCCCGAGCGGATGTGCCCGATGTGCGGTGCGGCCTGCACGGTGGCGCCACAGAGGTAGATCGAGACACAACCCGGCACGAGCGGGGTGAAGTCACGGATCTGCCGGGCGCTGGTGTCGTACAGGCGAATGGTCACCACTCCAGGGTAGTGGGCCGGGGGTAGTGCCCCGCGACCCTTCCCCGCCAAGGGCCACGGATTCGTGACATACGCGCGCCGGACTGTCGGGCCGGCCTGTCCCCTAGGACCCCGCTGGGACGCCTAGGACCCCGCTGGGACCCGGCCTTCCCGCGCCGCCCACCCACGTCCGGCCCCCACCGGGCGCCCGCCCGTCCCCCCGCCGGGCCCGGCCACTCCGCTCCGGGCGTCCGGTTCACCAGGTCAGGGCGTCCGGACCACCAGGGCCGTGGCCACCGCCATCAGCCCCTCCCCGCGACCGGGGAAGCCGAGGCCGTCCGTCGTGGCGCCGGAGACCGAGACCGGGGCGCCCGCCGCGTCCGAGAGGATCTTCTGCGCCTCGTCCCGCCGCTTGCCGATCTTGGGGCGGGGTCCGACGACCTGGACGGCGACGTTGCCGATGGTGAAGCCGGCCTCGCGGACGATCCGGGCCGCCTCGGTCAGCAGGACGACGCCCGGCGCCCCGGACCACTCCGGGCGCCCGGTGCCGAAGTGGGCGCCGAGGTCGCCGAGACCGGCCGCGGAGAACAGCGCGTTGCAGGCGGCGTGCGCGACGACGTCCGCGTCGGAGTGCCCGGCGAGCCCGGGCCCCTCCCCCTCCCACTTCAGGCCGGCGCACCACAGCTCCCGGCCCTCCTCGAAGGCGTGGATGTCGGTGCCGATCCCGACGAGCGGAAGCACCGGCACCGACACCGGCACCGACACCGGATGCGCGGCCCCCGCCACCTGCTCCGGACCCGGGGAGCCCACCGGCCCCCCAGAACCCGTCGGCGTTCCGGATGACGCCGGTGTCCCGGCTTGCCTCGGCGTCTCAGAACCCATCGTTCAGCCTCCGTCGCGCGAGGACCGCCTCCGCGAGGACCAGGTCCAGCGGGCGGGTCACCTTGAACGCCTCCTCGTGACCGGGCACGACGACGACCTGGAGGCCGAGCCGTTCGACCATGCTCGCGTCGTCGGTCACCTCGTCGCCGACGCTCTCGTGGGCGCGGACGAGGGTCGCCCGGTCGAAGCCCTGGGGCGTCTGCACGGCCCGCAGCCGCGCCCGGACCGGCGTGGCCACGACGGGCTCGGGCGCTCCGGCGACGGCGGCGGGCTCGACCTCCTTGACGGTGTCGGCGAGCGGCAGCGCCGGTACGACGGCGGGGGCGCCGTCCCGGACGGCCTCGATGACGGCGTCCACGGTGTCGACGGGCACGAGGGGCCGGGCCGCGTCGTGCACGAGGACGATGTCGATGCCGGGCGGCAGCGCGTCGAGCCCGTACTTCACGGACTCCTGGCGGCTCTCACCGCCGGGGACGACGAGGAAGTCGGTGCGGTCCGGCAGCGCGTGCGCGTCCAGCAGCGACTTCACCTCGGCCGCGCCGTCGGGCGGCGCCACGACGACGACCAGGGAGACCGCGCGGGAGGCGGCCATCGCGCGGGCGGCGTGGATGAGCATGGGCGTTCCGTTGAGCGCGCGCAGTGCCTTCGGCGCGCCGGGACCAAGGCGTACGCCCCGTCCGGCGGCCGGAATCACGACGGCGGTACGGGACCCCGGCGGCGCGGGGAGCGAAACGTCAGACATCGGTTCCTGTCAGGTTTGTGTGCTCGACCGGTGTGGGTATGGCCTGGTGAGTGCCCCCTGCTCGGCGAGCCGGGGGAGTGCCGGGCGAGACGCGTTGACCGGGGACCCTTCCGTGACATCCGGTCGAGTCGGCCGCCGGGCACATCGAGTATCGGACATGCGGGTGCGGCGGGGGAAAGCCGATGCCGGGTGAACATCCGGTGAGCCGCCGGGCGACCATCCGGTGAGCCGGGGTGGTGCGGCCGGCCGGGATGCGAGCCGGACGGGGCGGGACGCGATTGCGTACGGGCGCGAGTGCGCACGGGTGTGTGCGGGTACGGGTGTGTGCGGGTACGAACATGCCGCAGCGCCCGGCGACAGCAAAAGCGTCATCGGGCACCGCGGCATTTCATTGCGCTGCTGCGCGGGCTGTGCGTGCGTCAAGACGGCGACGTCTCGGCGACCGAGCCGGCGTCAGGACGCGAGAACCTCGTCGAGCAGGGCCTCGGCCTTGTCCTCGTTGGTGTTCTCCGCGAGGGCGAGCTCGCTGACCAGAATCTGGCGCGCCTTGGCGAGCATGCGCTTCTCACCGGCGGAGAGTCCGCGCTCGCGCTCACGACGCCACAGGTCACGCACGACTTCCGCGACCTTGATGACGTCGCCGGAGGCGAGCTTCTCCAGATTTGCCTTGTAACGACGCGACCAGTTCGTGGGCTCCTCGGCGTACGGCGCGCGCAGCACCTCGAAGACCCGGTCCAGCCCGTCCTGACCGACCACATCACGCACGCCGACGAACTCCGCATTGTCCGCTGGCACACGTACCGTCAGGTCGCCCTGGGCGACCTTCAGCACCAAGTAGGTCTTGTCCACGCCTTTGATCTGGCGAGTTTCGATGGCCTCGATCAGCGCGGCCCCGTGATGGGGATAGACCACGGTGTCGCCAACCTTGAACGTCATGTGACAGGTACCCCTTCCGTGGCTATCCAGAGTAACACGGAAACGGCGTCTTCTGAATGGCGTTTTCGCAGGTCAGGGCATATCTCGGGGCTTGACAACCTCAACAGGAACGTGCTGCGAGGGGCGGGCGGAAGAGGGTATTCGCAGGTGGGAGCGGCTGTCCAGGCGGAGTGAAACGCGTACGTTACACACATCCGGAAGCCGCGGCCAGGGTCCGAACATCCCGATTTGTCCGCCTCCAGGAGCGCGACTTCCGCTACTCCGTTCGATGAGCGGAGCCGGAAGCGGGCCGAATCCGGAATTGATCAAGACGATCGGTGATCCCATGCCGGACAGCGGGTGTGATGACGTGATGATCAGGCCGGGATGACCTGGTGTTCTGCCGCGGTGATTGCCGTGATTGCCGTGATCGATTTCGCGGAACTCGCCGGAGGACCCGCATTCATTCCCCGAAATAGGTGAGGCCGGCGCTGTGGAACTTATGTGAATGGCGGACGAGGCGCGATCAAACTAACGGACACCGCGGCCGGGCGGGACGGGCGGACCGGGGCGCACATCCGGCGCACCGGAGCCCCGCGGGCGCGTCGCGCGGCCTGTCGGTCAGCGCGAGGAGTTCGGCGATCACACCGGAGCCGCGCGTCGGGCGGGGGCCGTGGCCCCCGCGCCGAGCAAAGTCGGGCCCTTGGGGAGGGTCGGGTGCGGCCCGGTGGGAACGGATCGGTAACCTAAGGCCGCTGACAGACCCTTAGGGCGGCTTTACACAGGAGTCGCCCTGCTTCGCCCACGTTCAAGGAGTTGCCGCCGCCGTGAGCAGCAGCCTTCGACGCGGCGCCTCCGCCGCCGCCGTCCTCGCGTTCTCGATCGCCTCGCTCGCCGCGTGCGGTGCAGGCAGCGACGCCCAGACGTTGGAGGTCAAGCCGGACAACGCGGCCACCTCCGTGGGTGACATCAAGATCCAGAACGCGCTCGTCATCACCCAGCCCGACGTCAAGGCCACCGGCCCCGCGGTGATCTCCGCGACGGTGTTCAACAGCGGCGGCGAGGACCAGACCCTCGACTCGATCGCGGTCGACGGCGGGGGCACCGCCAAGCTCACGCCCGTCGGCGGCAAGGGCAAGCTGACCGTCCCGGCCGGCGGTTCGGTCGTCCTCGGCGGCAAGGGCAACGCCTCCGCGGCGCTGGCCAACCCGGGCGAGAGCGTCCTGAACGGCAGCGCCCAGAAGATCACCTTCGGCTTCAGCGAGACCGGCGACGTGAGCCTGCGCGCCTTCGTCGTGCCGGCCGAGTCCTACTTCACCAAGTGGGGCCCGAGCGCCGTTCCGTCGGCGCCCGGCGCGTCCGCGGACGCCTCCGCCACCCCGTCCGGCTCGGCGACAGGCTCCCCGTCCTCGTCCGCCACGCCGGGCGACGACGCCTCGTCGTCCACCACGCCGTCCGGCTCGGCCACCGCCACCTCGTCGGCCTCCGCCGGCCAGTGACGGGCGGGCACCCGCCCGCCACGCGGCACGCATGAAGGGCGGGACCCCTCCGAGAAGAGGGGTCCCGCCCTTCATGCGTGCCGTCCGGTCGCCTCATGCGTGCCGTCCGGTCGCCTCATGTGTGCCGCCCGGTCGTCAGCTCGGACCGGCCCGTCCGGTGGCCCGTGTCGCCCGGTCGTGCCCGCCGGTTTACGGCTCGAACTTGTAGCCGAGGCCGCGCACCGTGACCAGGTACCGGGGCGCGCCCGGGTCCGGCTCGATCTTGGCGCGCAGGCGCTTGACGTGGACGTCGAGGGTCTTGGTGTCACCGACGTAGTCGGCGCCCCAGACCCGGTCGATGAGCTGCATACGGGTCAGCACGCGGCCCGCGTTGCGCAGCAGCATCTCCAGCAGGTCGAACTCCTTCAGCGGCAGGTCGACCTTGGAGCCGGAGACGGTGACGACGTGCCGGTCGACGTCCATCCGGACCGGACCGGCCTCCAGGGCGGCCGGGGTGACCTCCTCGGGCTCCCCGCGGCGGCGCAGGACGGCCCGGATACGGGCGACCAGCTCCCGGGAGGAGAAGGGCTTGGTGACGTAGTCGTCGGCTCCTATTTCGAGACCCACGACCTTGTCGATCTCGCTGTCCTTGGCGGTCACCATGATGACCGGGACGTTGGAACGCCCGCGCAGTTGCCGGCACACCTCCGTGCCGGGCAGGCCCGGCAGCATCAGGTCGAGGAGCACGAGGTCGGCGCCGTTGCGCTCGAACTCGTCGAGTCCATCGGGCCCGGTGGTCGCGATGGCGACCTCGAAGCCCTCCTTGCGGAGCATGTACGACAGGGCGTCGGAGAAGGACTCCTCGTCCTCGACGACGAGCACACGGGTCACGGAAGGACCTCCGGGGCAGGAAGCGGTTCGTACGGGGATGTGACGGTGGTCGTCCCGTCGGGCTGCGCGGTCTCGTCCTCTTGGTCGAGGCCGGGCATGTGGTGATCGGTCACGCGGTCGCGGGCCGCACCCGCCTCCGGCAGCCGCAGGGTGAACGTGGAGCCCTGACCCTCGGAACTCCACACCGTGACCTCCCCGCCGTGCGAGGCGGCCACGTGCTTGACGATCGCCAGCCCGAGGCCCGTACCACCGGTGGCACGGGAGCGAGCGGGATCGACGCGGTAGAAGCGCTCGAAGACGCGCTCCTTGTCCTTCTCCGAGATGCCGATGCCCTGGTCGGTGACGGCGATCTCGATGTGTTCCCCGCCGGGTGCCATCACCCGGCGGGCGGCTATGCCGACGCGGGTGCGGGCGGGCGAGTAGTTGACGGCGTTCTCGACGAGGTTGCCGAGAGCGGCGGCGAGCTGGCCGCGGTTGCCCCAGATGCTGAGGTCGGCGGTGCCGCCGGCGGCCATGGTGATCTGCTTGGTGCCGGCCTGGTGGCGGCAGCGGTCGATCGCCTCGGCGACGAGTTCGTCCACCCGGACGGGCTCGGCGTCCTCCAGCGGATCGTCGTTCTGCACCCTCGACAGGTCGATGAGTTCCTGGACGAGGTTGGTGAGGCGGGTGGCCTCTATCTGCATGCGTCCGGCGAAGCGCTCCACGGCCTCCGGGTCGTCCGAGGCGTCCATGACGGCCTCGGAGAGCAGGGAGAGGGCGCCGACCGGGGTCTTCAGCTCGTGGCTCACGTTCGCCACGAAGTCGCGGCGTACGGCTTCGATGCGGCGGGCCTCCGTCAGGTCCTCCACCAGGAGGAGCACCAGGCGGGACCCGAGGGGGGCCACCCGCGCGGAGACGGCCAGGGCCTCTCCCCTTCCGGTGCCCCGCCGGGGCAGGTCCAGCTCCACCTGGCGTATCTCCCCGTCACGCCGGGTGTCACGGGCCATGTGGAGCATCGGTTCGACGGCGAGTTTGCCGCCGCGCACCAGCCCGAGGGCGTACGCCGCCGAGCTGGCCTTGACCACGGCGTCCGCTTCGTCGAGTACGACTGCCGACGACCTGAGCACGGACAGCACGGTGTCGACACCCGGCGGGAGCACCGGGTCCGTGTGCAGGGATGTGCGGGTCGGGCGTTTCTGGTCGCGCTCGCTCCAGCGGAACGCCAGCATGGCGATGACACCGGTGAGCACTCCGGCGATCGCTGCCGCTGCGGCGACCGCCGCGTTCACGTCCATGCACCCAGGTTAGGCATGCCGTCGCTCCTGGCCACAGCCATCCGAGTGTCAGCTCGAACACTCGTCGCCCAGAGTTCACCCAGGAGCCAGTGTTGGTTCATTTGGGGTGCCGGAAACGGACGCGTACGGGACGGAACGTGGGAGCGTGGGGTTCACGGGTCCCGTCCGCCGTCCGCCAGGTGGCCGGAACAGGCCGGTCCCGGACCCCGGACCCCCCGAAGCTGACGTAAGAGAGGGACAACCACATGCGTGACGCGTATCACGAGGAACTTGACTCGATCGGCGACGGCCTGGTCGAGATGGCCCGGCTCGTCGGGTCGGCGATCGGGCGCGCCACGACTGCCATCCTCGACTCCGACCTGAAGCTGGCCGAGACCGTCATCGCGGCCGACCAGAAGGTCGACGATCTCCAGCACGAGCTGGAGGCGCGCGCGATAGCCCTGCTGGCCCGCCAGCAGCCGGTCGCCACCGACCTGCGCATCGTCGTCACCTCGCTGCGGATGTCGGCGGACCTGGAGCGCTCGGGCGACCTCGCCCAGCACGTGGCCAAGCTGGCCCGGCTGCGCTTCCCGGACAAGGCGATCCCGCACGACCTGCACGCCACGATCCTGGAGATGGGCCAGCTCGCCCAGCGCCTGATGGCGAAGGCGGCCGAGGTCATCATCACCAAGGATGTCGACCTGGCGCTCCAGCTCGAACAGGACGACGACGAGATGGACCTGCTGCACCGCACGCTCTTCCAGCACCTGCTGGACGACAAGTGGAAGCACGGCATCGAGACGGCCGTCGACGTCACCCTGCTGGGCCGCTACTACGAGCGCTTCGCCGACCACGCGGTCTCGGTCGCCAAGCGCGTCGTCTACCTGGTCACCGGCGAGCACGCGGACGAGCTCCAGCCGGACATCCAGCCCGACATCCAGCCGGCGACGGGAGTGGAGGGGGTCTGACCCCCTCACCGGGCCCTGCCGCCTCTCGCCCCGGGCGCGGGATTCACGCCCGGGGCGCGGGAGAAGCCCCAGTGCGCTGTTGATGCGCCGGGCCGAGTGGGCATGAGATGGGCGAACAGGAGCTGTGCGGCGCGGTCCGCCTCGCACGCCTCCGTGCCTGAAGGAGGGTTCCATGGCCGAATCGCCCAGCACGCCCGATCCCACGCAGGACCGCGACACCCGGCGGCCCGCCGAGACCAAGAACCTCCCGCTGTTCGGCGCGTGCGGCTGCGGCTCGGGCTGCGGCTGCGGCTGCCAGTCGGGCAATCCGTGCCAGTGCGGCTGACCGGGCGGTACGAGAAGAGGGGTCCCGTCGAGTCGAACTGACGGGGCCCTTCTCGCTGTACGGCCCGGGGGTCCGGGGGTCCTTGAACTCCCCCGGGCCCCGTCCCCTCAGATCGTCCCCTCCCTCAGCTCGCCCCCTCCCTCAGATCGCCCCCTCCCCCAGCTCGGTCGGCTCGACCGGCTCGGTAGGCACCTCTGCCCAGACCGTTTTGCCCACGGGCTCCCGAGGGGTCCAGCCCCAGCGCGCGGCGAGGACGTCCACGAGCAGCAAACCCCGCCCGGACTCCCCGTCCGGGTACGCCGAAGGCGGGGCGGCGAGTGGCTGCTTCGCGGCGGCGGCGTCGCAGACCTCGATCCGGACGAGCCCGGCGTCCTTGGCGAGACCGAGGCGGAGCCGGAAGTCACGCCCCGGGACGTGCCCGTGCCGCACGGCGTTCGCGGTGAGTTCCCCGACGACGAGGGCGACGGCGCAGGAAGGGTCGGACTCCGGCGGATACCCCCACTCCTCCATCCGCCGCACGGCGAGCCGCCGGGCGAGCCGGGCTCCGCGCGGCGAGGAGACGAACCGCGCGGTGAGCGCCCCGGCATCCGGGTCCGCGTCCACGTCCGCGTCGACGTCCATCGGGGGTTCTTCGTCCGAGGTGGTCGTTCCTGTCAGCACAGCGTGTCCGTCCTTGCCGTCATCTTTGGGTCGTCCCGCACCGCGCGCGAGTCGTCACGTTCCGTACTCAAGAGTCGTCAGTCCCCCCTACGCTCGGAAGGTGCAGCAGCCTTACCTTTCGGTTCGTAAGGAACGGAAGTGACGCCTTGGCCAACGGAATTGACCCCAGTACGTCGATGGCGGCGCTCTTCGGCTCGCGGGTGCGCCGACTCCGCATGGAAGCGGGGCTGACCCAGGAGGAGCTGGGCCGCAAGACCCACGTCGTGAGTACCCGGATCACCCAGATCGAACGGGCTTCCGGAGCGAAGCCCACGCTGGAGCTGACACGCGCCCTCGACAAGGCGCTCAAGGCGGACAACCTGCTGATCGAGCTGTGGCCGTACGTGTACCGGGAGGCGTTTCCGGACTGGTCACGGAAGTTCATGGAGTACTCGGAGCAGGCGGTGTCCATCGGGGTGTACGCGGCACACGTGATGCCGGGTCTGCTCCAGACCGAGTCATACGCGCGGGCCGTGCTGAGTGTTGGCCTGACACTCAGCAGCGAAGCCACGTTGGAGGAAAGGCTCGCGGCGCGCATGGGGCGTCAGGAGCGGCTCGACTCGGCCGACCGCCCCGACCTGTGGGTGATCCTGGACGAGGCGGTGGTGAGGCGGCCCGTCGGCGGGCCCGCCGTCATGCGCGAACAGTTGGAGCGACTGCTCGTGGCGGCGGCAGAGCCGAACATCACCGTGCAGGTACTCCCCTTCGAGCAGGGCGAACACGGCGCCATGGGCGGTTCGTTGACGATCCTGACCCTTACGGACGGCACCGAAGCGGCCTACACCGAAGGCGCGCACTACGGCCAACTCATCGAGGATTCAGCCGAGGTGGGGAAGTTTTCCCTGACCTACAATCGGCTGCGGGCAGCGGCGCTGCCCCCGCTCATGTCACTCGGCATGATCCGATCCGTGATGGAGGGCAACCACCGTGGAGCGAAGGTCCCGTCCCGTTCCGAACGGCGCCGCCTGGCGCAAGAGCAGTTACAGCAATCAGGAGGGCGGGGACTGCGTGGAGGTGCTGGACGGAATCCCCGGCGTCGTCCCCGTGCGTGACAGCAAGGCCCCCCACGGACCCGCGCTCACCTTCGACACCGACGCCTGGGCCGTGTTCGTCACGGAGTTGAGGGCCGGCGACCGGCGCTCCTGAGCGAGCCGGGCCCCGGTCGGCCTCCGCGATCCGGGTCCGCCGGGGCCTTGTTCACGAGGGACCGGCGGCCCGCTGACCTCCCTAAGAACCGGGAGAAAGAACTACCCGCCCACCCACCCTCCCGCGCATGTCACCCGTCCGAGTGACGCGCTTGCGGCGGAGGGATACGGACGGTTACGTTCGCCGCGACAACCGCAAACAGATACGGCCCCCGGCCGGGACGGCAATCCCGAACGAGGGCCTGACCAATCAGGAAGAGCAGAACTTCCCGATGGCTGAATCTCAGTCTAACGCGCGCCTGTGCGCCGACGCCGGAGCCGTGACCTCCGGCGTGATCCACGTCCGCACCCG
Organism: Streptomyces sp. NPDC007084; assembly: GCF_040703595.1. NCBI lineage: Bacteria > Bacillati > Actinomycetota > Actinomycetes > Kitasatosporales > Streptomycetaceae > Streptomyces > Streptomyces sp. NPDC007084. The sequence goes on along the minus strand of NZ_JBEYFY010000008.1, from coordinate 112,288 downwards.
CCTCACCGCCGACTTCACCGTGATCGCCAACGCCCTCGCACAGCGGCGCGGCAGCGCGGTCACGATCGGCGTCGCGGCGTACATCCTCTCCCTGCCGGACGGCTCCCCGGTGAGCATCGCCGCCCTGTGCGAGCACTTCACGGAGGGCGAGATCCTGATCTCACGGGCCCTCAGGGAGCTTGAGGACGCCGGGTACTTGGAGCGGCGTAAGGAGCGGATCTCCACCGGTCAGATCCGCACGCGGACGTACTTCCACACCGTCCCCGGCGGCGACCCGGACCCGGACCCGGACGACACTCCTCAACCCCCAGGTCCGCGACGCCCGTTGAAACAGCGGAAAGCGGCGATCCTGGCGAACTCGTCGAACTCTTCGGAGTCGGCGGAGTTGGCGGAGCCGGCGGAGTCGACGCCCGAGTCGGGAGAACCGGACGGGCGCCCGGTGCCGTCGGCCGGAACCTCCCTCGCCGACGCCGACCCCGCAGCCGTCGCAGTGCTCGCCGCCCTGCGCAGGGTCGACCCGCGTCTGATCCTCTCGGAGGCGGAGGCGTGCCGGCTGGCTCCGGCGGTGACGGAGTGGCTCGCGGCGGGCGTGGAGCCGTACAGGATCACGGAGTTGCTGACCACGGGCCTCCCCGACCGCTTCCTCAACCGCCCCTCGGGCCTCCTGGCATACCGCCTGCGGGCGACCCCCCTGCCGGTCCAGACCCGAACTTCCGAACCCGACCTCCCCACTCGCGCCTGGACAGTTCACCCCTTCCAGACCTGCGACGGCTGCGAACGAGCCTTCCGCGCCCCGGCCCCGGGCCACTGCCGGGACTGCCGGGACTGCCGGTCGAGAGACGGCCTGCGCACGGCGAGCTGAGCCGCACGGCGAGCCGCGCCGAGGACGGCCCACGTCACTCGACACCGAGGTCACCGCGGTCTTCAGGCCGGCCCGCAGTACTTCAAGCTCGCCTCGAACGGCAGGTCCGCCGTCGCCCTGGACGCCCCCGGCGCCGCTGGCATCAAGGTCCACGTGCGCGGCTCGTACATCAACAACTACTCCGGCGACAACGTCAACTCCACGACGTACGGAGCCTGGACGTACCTGTACCTTTCCAACCGCCGTACAGACGGGCTGACAAGCGGCCCGCGCCTCGCGGACAACCCGCGGGCAGGGGGCCGCCCGCAGTCCGCGCCCGAACGATCGCGGCGCTGGTGAGCCGACCGCCCCGCCGCTCACCGAGGCCCTTCGAAAACGCACGAAAGATCAAGGCATGACCTTCATAGACGACGTACTCCAAGGCCGGGCCTCCGTCGACGACTTCGACTCCTACCTGGAGGCGTGGAACGACTCGGCGGAGGACCTAGGAGAGTTCCACGACTACGCGGGCCTCCTCTGGCCCGAATACGCCCTGTGGGCAACGGACCACGACCACGTCACCGGCGACGACGTACTCGCGTACGTCATCGCAGCGCGCCGCCACAAGGTTGGCCTGCTCGACCACCTGCGCTCGGCGAAGCCCCGGGACCCGAGGGCCGGGGAGATCTACCGCCTCGCAGGTTGGTGGGCCGAGGACTGGGCCGAGGTTTCCCAGCGGTACGAGACGACGGCGTGACGCCCCTGACGGTACGCGTGGACACCGCCGGCCGTGCCCCCCGTACGAACGGGTACGGGTCCAGGTAGCCGACCTCGCACTCACTCACGGGGGTTACTCGTACTCGGGCAGTGTGAGCGCGCTGTACGTGGCCTGCTCCGGTTCGGCGGGGAGGGACGAGAGCGCGCGGAGGGCCGCGTTGCGCTCCTGGAGTGACTCCTCGGTGGCGGGGAAGAGCGGGGTGTCGCCCCCGTTGGCGAGTTCCTGGTTGAGGGTCGCGAACGGCCGCAGCACCCTGTCGTAGGCGGCGAACGCCTCGGCGTGGTCGGCATGTGTGGCCAGTTCTCCGGCCAGGACATACGCGCCGACCAGGGCGAGGCTGCTGCCCTGTCCCGTCAGGAACGACGGGGCGTAGGCGGCGTCGCCGACCAGCGCGACCCGGCCTCGGGACCAGTGCGTCATCCGTATCTGGCTGATGGCGTCGAAGAACAGGTCCTCGGCGGCTCGCATCTCGGCGACCAGCCGGGGGATCTCCCAGGATGCGTCCGGGAAGGCGTCGGCGACCAGTTCGCGCTGCGCGTCCGGGTCGCGGAAGACGTCGAAGGGCGGGTCGGGGCGGCGGAACGAGAGCAGCCCGAACACCTGTCCGCCGGAGCCGGCGGCGTAGAGAGCGGCTCGCCGGCTGGGGGTGTTCCACAGCATGCCCTCGTGGGAGAGCCCGAGGTGGTTGGGCACGGTGAAACCGGCGAAGCACGAGCCGAGGTAGTGGTGGAAGGGCTCCTCAGGGCCGAAGACCAGCCGTCGGGTGTGGGAGTGGATTCCGTCCGCCCCGATGACGACGTCGAAGGTGCGGCGCGCACCACTGCGGAAGGTCACCTCGATGCCGTCGGGGCGGTCGTCGAGGACGGCGATGGAGTCGTTGAACATGAACGTGGCGGTTTCGCGGACGGCGTCGTAGATGGTCTCGGTCAGGTCGCCGCGCTGTACCTCAAGGTCTCCGTCCGCTCCGATGGCCATGCTCTCGGCGCTCAGCGCGGCGATGGTGCTGCCGTCGGCGTCCACGAAGGTGATGCGCTGCGTGTTCACATGCGCCTTCCGCAGCCGGGGCAGGATGTTCATGCGCCGCACGACCTCCAGGGCGGTGCCGCGGATATCGATGGGATAGCCGCCGCCGCGCACCGAGCCTGCCTTTTCCACGACGGTGACGTCGAAGCCGTACCGGTGCAGCCAGTAGGCGATCGCGGGACCGGCGATACTCGCCCCGGAGACGAGGACGGAGCGGTTGCGGTGGGAGCGGTGCGCCTCGGTCATGTTGAGCCCTTCGGGTTTGTCGGGTTTTCCCGGATGTACGCCTACGGCCGGGCGGGCGGGCGGGTCGGCCCGGGTACCGCTCCGCGCAGGTCATGTCGGCGGGCGCTACTACAGTCCCGCCTTGCCGGTGGCCCAGTACGGCCTGGTGGTGATGGCACGGCGCGGCAGGTTCAGGCTGTCGGTGAGCACCTGCCGCTGGCGCTGGATCGACTGGGCGTGACCCAGCAGCACGGCGCCGTCGACGTCTCTGAACTCGTCGTTGAGGACGGCCCGTTCGAGCCAGGACTGCAGTGCGTCGCCCGGCGCTCCGGCGGCGGGCAGGAAGCGGTACCGGGGCCAGCGGCCGGCGAGGGGCTCGACGGCGTCCGCCGGTACCTCGACGGCCACGATCGGTGTACCGCCGCCCTGGGCGCAGGCGTCGAGGGTGCCGAGGGCGCAGCCGTCGCCGAGGTAGAGGCGGCGGGTTCCGTACTCGCGGAGCGGCCGGTGGCGACCGGCCAGCACCGTCGTGCGGCTGCCGACACGAAGTCGGCGTATCCACGTCGTGCCGGGCCCTTCGGCGTCGGTGGCGGCGAGGACGGCGATGCGTTCGGCGCCGGAGTCCGTGACGCTCACCGCTCGCACGGTGTAGCGACGCCCCTGGGTGGGGTGGCGCGGACCTGTATCTCGTGGCCGGGATGCCATGAGGAGTAGTCAAGACCGGTGGATCGGTGTGTCAGGCGGCCTGACCATCTCGTCCTGATTCGTAGGTGCCACGGTTTCCGTGCCGTCGTGCCGCTCGCCCGATTGCAGTGATCGCCAGGCGACACCGGGAAGTGTCGCGCGCATCCAGGCCGGGTCCGTCTCGGCGCCTGACAGGTAGTGTCGACAGGCGTCGTGGGCTGCTCCCAGCAGCATCGAGTGGAGGTGCTCCGGCGGCCACGGAGGTAGCTGGCCGGCCTGGGAGAGTGCCTGCAGGCGCGCGAAGAGCGGTCGCTGGAGTAGGGCCTTGGCCGCGAGTAGTTCGCGATACCTTTCCCCGCTGAGTTCCAGGGCCATCGCCTGGTACATGAACCGCGCCTCGTTGGGATGCTCGAGAGCCCATTCGAGATAGGCATCGACCAGACCCCGCACCGTGTCCTCGGCCGTACTCGCGGCAGTGACACGTTGGTACATGTGGTCTGTGACTCGCTCGAAGGTCCTGAGCAGGAGCGCGGCGGTCAGATCGCCGATATCGCGGAAGTGGTGATAGACGCTCGATGGGCTTGCGCCCGCTCGTCTGCGGATCTGCTCGATGCCCACACCAAGAAGGCCATGCTCAGCGAACGAGTCGAGTGCCGCATCGAGCAGCGACTCCCGTCTCCGCCGTCCGTCGGCACGCTGAGGCATGGACATAACTGGAACTCTACTCCACTTCAGGCTAGGCTACTAATTGGAAGAAACATCCAAGTAGGAGGTTGCGGGCATGAACGACGACAAGACGCTTGCCCTGGTCACTGGCGGAGGGCGCGGCATCGGGCTCGAGGTCGTCAACGGCCTCGCCGATCGAGGGATGCGAGTACTCCTGGGGGTCCGCAACCCAGAGAGCGTGGATGAGACCGTCCGTTCGATGCGTGCTCGTGGCGGTGACGTCGTGGCCGTAGGACTCGACGTTGACGACGCCGCATCGATCGCCGCCGCAGCCGCATGGGTGGACCACGAGTACGGGCGGCTGGACGTCCTGGTGAACAACGCCGGCATCGCCGGCGACCCGGGTCTCCAGGTTGCCGGCCACGTCGACCTGGACGCGGTCCGTGCGGTCTTCGCCACCAATGTGTTCGGCGTGATCGCGGTGACCGAGGCAATGATCCCGCTGCTTCGGCGCTCGCCATCCGGTCGCATCGTGAACGTGTCCTCCAGCCTCGGATCGCTGGCCCGCATGAGCGATCCCGGTCACTACTTCGCCAACATGCCCGCGCTCTTGGGCTACCCGGCTTCCAAAACCGCCCTCAACCAAGTGACGCTGCAGTACGCGAAGGCACTGCGTCCCGATGGGATCCTCGTCAACGCCGCCGATCCCGGCCCCTGCCGCACCGACTTCACCAAGGGGATGCCCGGAGTCGAGCGGACCGCAGCCGAAGGTGCCCGGGTCATCTGCGAATTGGCCACCCTCGGCGATCGTGCCGAGACGGGCTCCTACCGACGCGACACCGGACCGGTCCCCTGGTGACCCAGGTCCACCACCTGGGAGTCATCGGTCGGCAGCGTCATAGTGGGGCCGTGTCACGCGACTGCCACCTCGGGCCGCTCCACGAGGTGGCCGCGTTCGAAGCGGGCGCCGGCGCGGACGAGGGCGACGAGGTGGGCTCCGGTGATGGCCCGCGTTCCTGAGCGGACTCGACCAGCTTGAACACCATCGCCAGGGCGGCGGCGAGGCTACCCGCGCCGCGGGTGGCCTTGGTCCGGAGCTTCACGGTCGAGAAGGGAGATTCGATGGGATTTGTCGTACGCAGGTGGATCCAGTGCCCGGCCGGGAAGTCGTAGAACGCCAGCAGCTCCTCGGCGTCATCGGTGATCTTCGCGACGGCCTTGGGGAACTTCGCCCCGTACGTCTTGGCGAACGCGGCGATCGCCTTCTCGGCGTGGGCGCGGTCCTCGGCGTTGCAGATCTCCCGCATCGCCTTGGTGGCGCCCGGCTGGGCGGACTTCGGCAGCGCGTTTGTCACATTTTTCGCCTTGTGGACCCAGCACCTCTGCTGCCGGGCGGCGGGGAAGACCTCGGCGAGCGCCCGCCACAGGCCCATCGCGCCGTCACCGACCACGAGTTCGGGATCACACATGCCGCGTCGGCGGCAGTCGCGCAGCAGATCGGCCCATGACTCGCTCGACTCGCGCAGCCCCTCGGCCAGCGCGATCAGTTCCTTGACGCCGTCCAGCCGGACGCCGGCGGCATCGACCCGCCGGTCGTTCACCCGCGGCGCGCTGACCTCGACCGCACCGGCGGCGGTGACCATGCTCCCCGGCCGGTGGCGGCCGTTACGGACCACCAGCCGGCGGCCGGCCGCATCCCGCTCGCCCACCAGCTCGGCTATGTACTGGTCAACCTCCGCCTCCAGGGCCGCGGCCAGCATCCGCCGGGCGCCCTCGCGGACGATGTCGTCGATCAGGGAGCCGGACTCGGTCGATCCGTCGGCGTTCACTACGCGGAGCACAGGGCGTACCTTCCCGACCCGCGCGCAACGCGGACCTCTACTCGGTGTCTTGTAGATCACCGGGAAGGTACGCCCTTCGCGCACCCCCGGGAACCCGATCCCCAAGTCCTGAGCATTGCTCGGATGCCATCCGCCGGGCGGTGGCTCGGCCCGCAGTTCCAGTTCGAGGAAGCCGGGGGCGGGCTCACTCACGTCGAGCAGACGAGCCGGGCGTCCCAGGGCGGATTCGACGAGATTGCCGATGACGGCGGGTGCTTGCGGCATGGGCGCTTCCTCCCTTCAGGAGGTCTGGGCGGCGCTACGCCGAGGAAACTACACCGTGCAGTGCAGTAGGTAAACCGGGCAGTGTAGGGTTGCCTGCCGGAGGTGGAAGTGAACCCTGCCGGTATGGAGAAGACGGTGCGCGAGGGGTCCTCGGAGAAGCGGAAGGCGATCCTCACCGCTGCCCGGGACCTGTTCGTCCGCGAGGGTGTGGACCGCGTCAGCATGGATGCCGTCGCGGCCCGTGCGGCCGTCTCAAAACGCACCGTGTACGACTACTTCGGTGACAAGCGGCGGCTCTTCCTGGCCATCCTCTCCGACGTGTCGGAGTCACTGCTGGCCACCGGCCGCCGGGCTATCGAGGAACACCTCCCGGAAGACGCGCCGATCACGACGGTGCCGCAACTGGAGTCGGCGTTCATCGCGTTGGCGGTCGACCTCGGCGCGACCGTCGTCGGCTCCGCCGACTTCTCCGCCGGGTTCGCCCTCGTCGCCCAGGAGCGTCTGCGGACGCCGACGACCGAGGACGACATCGAGACGGCGCCGATGCAGGCAGCGCTCGCGGAACGCATCGCCCACTTTGCCGATGCCGGACTCCTGGACACGGACAACCCGCGCCTGGCCGCCGATCACTTCGGCGCCCTGACCCTCCTGTTGGCCTACGAACGCCAACCGGTCCCCGCCAACGCCGACCCTGACCAGATCCGCCAGATCATGGTCAACGGAGCCCACGCCTTCATCCGCGCGTATGCGACGCGCTGAGAACTCCCCACGAATGGTCTTTCGGGTCAGGAGTTGATCCCTGAGTGAAGGGCGTCGGCCTCGGCAAGCAGGACCAATGCCTCGGCGAAGGGCGCCACATCGATCCAGGCGGGAGGCCGGCGACAAGGCAGATGCCCTTGAGCCAGCCATGCGGCAGGCCGGCTTTGACACCCTTGACGCGCACGAGCCGGGCTGCCGGGGGTGGCGATGGCGGGGCACGCGGCCCGGCCCCACCAGTAAGCCCCCACCCTGCCGGGAAACGGCAGGGCGGGGGCTTACTGGTGTCGGGTTACTTCTTCTTGCCCTGGGTCTTGCCGGGGATCTTGGTGAGCTGGGTTTTTGCTGGTCAGGGGCGGTGGGCTCGTGCGCCTGATGGTCGCCGTTGGTCGTCATTGGCCGCTGCTGAGCAGCCTCGGACGGCCCAGGGACGGCCCAGCCATGGGTCACGTGAACGGCGTCAGCCGGCGGAGGCGGCTCGCCATTGCGCGGTGATGCAGCCCTCTTCCATGTGCCACCACTCTTCGGTCACCCCGTGCTGGAGCAGCCTTTGGACCCTGGCGAGATCAGCGGTGGGCGGGACGTCCAAGGCAACCATGCGGAACCTCTCGATGCCCTCGCCGTCGACGCCGAGTTCGCGGAACGCGTTGATCACGCTCTGCCGTGCTGCTCCCGAACCGCCGTCTCGGAGGACGATCAGGCGGATGGTGCAGTTCTCCGAACGCCGGACCACCTCGCCGGCCCACCGCACATCTTCCTCGTCGGGCTCGGTGGCCACAACGTCCCCGCAAGCGATGCCGCGAACGAACCACGGGATGTTGTGGAGCCGCGCGGTGCCGTCGCCCTCGTCAACCGCCCACAGACTCTCCACCGACGCCGGGGGCCAGTCGTTCTCGATCTCAAGCCGGAAGTGCACCTTCACGTACGGGACCTCGGGGTTCGTCATGGTGCCAAGGATGCAGACGCCTGACGCGGCGGCCGCAGGTGGGTGACCGATGACGTCTGCTCAGAACTGGAAACGGGTTGGTTCTTACCCCAGCCGACGACAGTCAGCCACGACAGCGACGACGCCGACTGATCACGCGCGCGTATACCTCGCTGCGCCCCACCGGCCTCCACCACGTTGCCGGTGCCGTCGACCAGAGCAAGCCACGACGGTCGACCCGCAACCACAATGCCTGAGCTATCAGCTTGGGAAGCTGCGGGCATTTGGGGCCGATTCTGCCGCTGACCTTGGCGAACGGCCGCCATGCGGCCTCGTCGTGGCCGACTGCTTACACCGTGGTTCCCAGCTGTTCCCCGCTCGATCTGGTGCGCTTGCGGTGCGGCCGTGCGGCGCGCGATGCGGAGGGCCGCCTGTCGAGCGTTGATGCTCCTGACTTTCCTTCCGAGGCACTTCCGATTAACAGCGCTGACCTGCAGTTATTTTGACACCTCATCAAGCTGCATAGTGATGTGCATCACGTAGCCGGAAGAGTTACGTCGGCTAGTTGGTGCGGTGGGGGGGTTTTGGCGGGACCGGGGGGGGGGGGGGTGGGGGTTGTTGACCCCCCCCCCCCATATAATTGGTGGGAGGCCCCCCCAGGAACCGTGTGGG
>NZ_JBEYFY010000008.1:0-103603 GCF_040703595.1 Streptomyces sp. NPDC007084 | reverse complement strand
GTACGATTCGCCTTCACCGAGGTCTCGGTGAAGGCGAATCGTACCCACCGCACCAACTTAGAAGGCTGGTCAGCCCCCTCTTTCACCGTTTGCGATCTTGATCCCCCCGTCGTGATTCTTGATGCGTGCCGCGGCGCCCGGCACACCACACATCACGTCCAAACCTGATGAGGGGGACCAACCGTGTTGATGAAGATCGCACAGATCGGCCAGATCGTGCCCGCCCTGCTCGGCGTCACCTGGCTCATAGCCTTGGCCTCGAACCCGATGGCGCCCTGCGGCCAGTCGGCTACCGGTCCGGCCGTTTCGATCCGAGATCACCTGTGCGCCATGGCCAACCACGCCCGTGCGATCTCGGTCCTGATTTCCAAGAAGATCGGCGCGGGCGGCGACAGGTTGTGACGCCCGGCGGTCCCTGGCGGTAGGCGTCATCCGGCCGGGGCTCTCTGCGGCGGGCAGGGCTGCTGCTTACAGGGCCCTGCCCGCACCGCCATCACCCCCCCAGGGGGCGGTCACCCCACGCGTCAGCACACTTTCCCTTCGCTAGGCCTTCTCACCGGACTCAGCGACGCTACGCTTGCGGGACGATCACGGGCGGGGAGGGTTACGGGGCAGTGGAAACCGCAGACCTGTTGAAGGCTTTGCAGGGCGTTGAGAAGCGCACAGAGCGGGTCAGTGATGAGCATGTGGTCGCTACCTATGTCGACAGTGGTGGGCTTTCTGACGCGCTTGCCAATCGAGACAACGGCATCATTTATGGCCGTCGAGGAACTGGCAAAACCCACGCCCTGAAATACCTGGAACAGACCGAAGCGGCCGACGGTGCTTTCGTCGTCTACATCGATGTTGAACGGGACCTTGGATCCACAGAAGGCATATACTCAGATTCCAGCATCAGCCTAGTACAGCGAGCCACCAGACTTTTGGTGGACGTCCTTGGGATCATCCATAATCGCCTTGTCGAGGAAGCCTTTAACGGTCCCCTTGATGTCTGCATTGATGACATTGACCTGATGTGTGACCATTTCGGGCAAATTATCGTGTCGGATCAAGGCGAGGTTGAGGAAACAAGGGGCTCCGAGTCGCTTGAGGCCGGAACTGCTGGATTTGATGCCAATTTCGGCTCTAGCCCCCGAATGGGCATTACCGCGAAAGCGGACTCCAGCGAGAAGCTGACAGACTCCACGCGGATTAAGCAGACGGGCGTGGTGCGGCATCGCGTCCATTTCGGCGCATTCGGGTCGCTGCTGGGCAAAGTCGTTGCAGCCCACCCAGCCCCTCGTTTCTGGCTGCTAATCGACGAGTGGAGCGGCTTGCCTATGGATCTGCAGCCGTACCTCGCCGAGATGCTTCGCCGGCTCTTCTTCTCGATACCGAAGGTTAGTGTCCGAATTGCCGCGATCCCCCATCGCACCTCTTGGCGCCTCAAACGGGAGGACGGCGGTTACATCGGCGTAGAAGTGGGAGCTGAGCTCTTCCCGATCCTTGACCTCGACGAATTTGTGGTCTTCCCGGCTAGGAACAGGGAGGAGCAGACTAGTCGTGCAACAGACTTCTATAAACGGCTGCTGACGCGGCACTTGAATCAAGTGCTCAAGGATCGGGGGGCGCAGCAGCTTGACGGCCACACTCAGATGGTGCGGCTACTCTTCACGCAAACCACCGCCTTGCAGGAATTGGTGCGAGCTGCAGAGGGTGTGCCACGCGATGCGTTGCTGATTGCTTCGAGAGCCGCCCTCAGGGCCGGGTCTAGGCCCATCAGTACAGATCACGTTCGGCGGGCGGCGAGTCAGGTATATCAGACTCGAAACAAGCTCTTCTGAACGCTAATCCGCAGGCCCGACAGCTTTTGGACATCATCATTCACGATGTGATCAATCAAAAGAAAGCGCGGGCCTTCCTTCTTTCTCCCGACGATGTGTCGCATCCCTTGGTACAACAACTCGTGGATGAGCGGATTCTGCACGTCATCAAGAGAGGGTATTCAAGTAAGAGTCAGCCCGGCGCTCGCTTCGACGTGCTGCAGATTGACTACGGCTGCTACGTGCAACTTCTGCAGACTGCTAATGCTCCACGCAACCTCTTCGGCGAAGGGTCCGAAGATGATGACTTCTTCATGGGACTCTTCTATGGTGATGAATTTGACGAAATCGGCCCCGATGTTGTAGTCCCCGAGGATGACTATCGAGCCATTAGGCGTGCGGTCCTGGATTTCCCGTCTGCCTTGCAGCGGCTTGAAGGTGGACAGCCTTAGGTCGGTGGAGCGACTTTGGGGTGGCGCTGCTTTGGCGCGAGTGATCATGGCCCCATAAGCTTGCGGCGAGTCGGGCAGTCTGTGGACCTGCCCGGTAAAGCACGACGTTGGGTCCATGATCTGCGAGGCTCGCGCCAAAGTGGCTCCGCAAAGCCGCGGAGCCGACCGCCCCAGCCACGACGTACCCCTTCTACGGCAAGTGGCTGATTGCTAACGCGCGGCACGGACACCGGCCGGGCTGGAGCGGGGCGGAGACATGAGCGCAGGTCCGGCAGGGGCCGGGCCGCGCGCGGGGAGCGGAGCGAGCCGCCTTGAACCAGTAGAGAAAGTTGTAACTCAGTCGGTCGCGTGGGGCTTGAAGTCATATGCGCAGGACGGAAGTTCGAGGCTTCGTCGGCGTGCCAGGGGTAGGAAGAGCGCTGGTCGGGCCGTCCAAGAGATGCGTGTGCCGCCGTGGTTGATCGTGACTGTGCAGGGCTCCGAGCGCAGGAGAGCTCTCCTCGTCTGGATGCGGCCCTCGTACAGCCACTCCCAGGCTTCGTCGGACGCCCTGGAGTCCAGCGCTGGCGTGATGGCGCGCAGTGCGATCGCTATCCAGCGGTCTGCCTGGCTGGCCGAGTGGGCGTCGAACGAGCTGTGAAGGGCCGGCTGCTCTGCCCTGGTGAGGTCTTCGGTCCAGCATTCGCACCAGAAGCCGCGGATGTATCCGTTCACGAGGTCACTCCGGGCGGGTAGGCCACGAGGACGTAGCGCGTGTTCTCGTCGTGCAGGGTGAGTTGGTAGGCCGTGCCCGTGATCAGGTAGGTAAGGGCTCGTTCGTGTTCGTGCTCGTCCCTTAGCCAGTAGCGGCCCGGCTGGGCGTATGCCGTGTCGAGCTGGTCCGTGACGTTCCTCGTGCGTTCGCGTAGCCACCGCAGGGCCAGGCGGGGACTCGTCGCATCGTGCGATCCCAGGTGGATCGAGCTGGTCTCGTGCAGTGGGTACGCCACGGCCCAGCAGCGGTAGGTGCCACCCCGTCCCGGCCCCGCTTCCGCTAAGTCCTCGGGAGTTGTCGACGTCAGCACCGGTGACCTCCCGGCTGGGCACTTGTGAAGAGTTCCGCGGTGACCGTGTGACCGGCCTGGCTGTCGTGGATCACGACACGGTGGGCGATCAAGCTGACCATGCCCAGGCCCCGCCCGTGTGTGGCGTCCTGGTCGGCGTGCTCGGCCTTCGGCGCTGTCCCGGCGCCGCCGTCGTCTGTGACCGACAGAGCAACCACCTGGGAAGAGACCGCGAGAGCCAGATGGAAGCTGCCCGACCGCTGTCCGCTGGCAGTGTGGAGGATCGCATTGGCGCTTAGCTCGCTCACGATCAACTCGGCGTCCTCGGCCAACGGCGAACCACGCAGGATGTCCCGCGTCCAGCGGCGGGCCCTGCTCACCTCTTCCGGAAATCCTGGGCAAGTGAGTCCCCAGACCCGCGCAGTGCTCGTATACTCGTGCATACAAGTTCCTTCGTGCTGGTAGGCCGCCATGTGCAGCGGGTTCGGGCTAGACGAGTTTCACGCCGTCGTGGGCGCGGATGGCCGGCGGGGATGCCGCGTCGAGTGCGTCCAGGACGCGGATCGCGTACGCCTCGTCGGCAAGCTCGGTGACCTCTTCACGACTGGCCCAGCGCAGTGCGCGGGTCTCGTCACCGGTGGTGGGCGTGCCGTCGGCGGCCTCGCAGCGGAAGACCAGAGAGACGATCAAGCCCTTCATGTTCTTGTAGACGCCAGTCAGGGTCGCCGGGAGTGCGATCTTGATGCCGGTCTCTTCGAGGACTTCGCGCTGGAGGGCTTCCGGGATGGTCTCCTCCTTTTCGAGGACACCGCCCGGCGGCTCCCAATGGCCGTTGTCCCGGCGCTGGATCAGGAGGGCCCGGCCTTGGTCGTCCACGACGACCCCGGCGACGCTCACGGAGTGCGGGCGTTCTGTGCTCACGTTCCTCGGCCCTCTCGGCTGACTAGGCTCTCCACCGTAGCAACACCACTCGCCCACTCGTCTAGATACCTAAAGGAGTACTCGTGAGCCCTCTCCCTTCGGGCTTGCTCGGTGATCTCGACCCCACGAGCGATCGTGCGGTCTTCCGGCAGATCGCCGATCAGCTGCGCGAGGCCATCGACCGTGGGCGATTCCGGGAGGGCGAGAAGCTGCCCTCCGAAGCCGACCTTGTCGAGCACTACGGCGTATCCCGGATGACGGTCCGCAACGCCTTCTCCATCCTCCAGGGTGAGGGCCTGGTGCACGCCGAGCACGGCAGGGGAGTCTTCGTACGACCACGACCGCCTGTGCGACGGCTCGCCTCGGACCGCTTCGCCCGGCGACACCGGGAGCAGGGCAAATCCGCGTTCATCGTGGAAGCCGACGCGGCCGGCAGTCACCCACAGGTGGACAGCCTGGAAGTCAAGGAGGAGAAGGCCAGCCAGGACATCTCCACGCGGCTCGGGTCCGTTCGGCGGGTTCTCGCGCGTCGGCGCCGGTACCTGCTCGACGGGAAGCCGGTCGAGTTCGCCACCTCCTACCTCCCGCTCGACATCGCCCGCGGGACTCCCATCGCCGAACCCAACCCCGGCCCCGGCGGCATCTACGCCCGCCTCGAAGAACTGGGCCACCACCTCGACCACTTCGAAGAAGAGATCCGTGCCCGGATGCCCTCCCCGACCGAGGTGAAGACGCTTCGGCTGGCGGCCGGTGTGCCGATCATCCACCTCATCCGGACCGCCTTCGACAGGGAGGGACGGGCGGTCGAGGTCTGCGACACGGTGATGGCGGCGGACGCATACGTGCTGTCGTACCAGCTCCCGGCGACCTGACAGGCGGTGCGCGAGGCCACTTCTTCGGACTCGTACCCGCCAACAGGCATACTCGTTTAGACGAGTAAATAGGAAGAAGGAAGAACTCTTTCGCACCAGCCGTGTGGAGACCTCGGCCGCGAGGATCCTGCTGACCGAGGCACCCGAGCCCAGGGTCCGTGACCGTCAGACCGGCGCGATCGCCAAGGACGTCAACACCGGTGAGGCACTGATGACGATCGGCGTCGTGTACATGGAGGAAGGGGAGCCCTCTCTGAGAGAGGTCACTGTGCCCGAGAGCGGGGTGTCCGAGGGGCTCGCGCTCGCCGCACCGATCTCGCTGCCGGGTCTCGTGGCCCGGCCATGGGAGAGCGTGTTCAACGGCCAGCAGCGGCACGGCATCGCCTACCGCTCCGCCGCCGTCACCCCGGCCATGTTCCCGGCCGCCATGGGGGCCACGGTCTGATGACCGACCTGTCAACGCTCCTGGAGGTGGGTGGTCCTGTCACCGCACTCGGCGGCGGGGCTGCCTACACCCGGGCCAGGCAACCCCGGCGTCTACTGGTCCACGGTCGGCCTCCGATATCCACGGCCCCGCTCCTCGGCTCGTACAACTCGGTCATGGAGGCGTGCGGCCTGACTGTGGCTCCGTCCCGGCTGCGGGTCCTGGCGGTCAAGGCCACCACCCGCCGTGAAGTTCGGCCCGTACCACCGCGGCGGGGCATCATCCGACCGACCTCGACCGGGTTACGCCTTCGCCTTCGGCTCGCGCCCGGTCAGGAGCCGGCAGACGTCGCCGCCTCGGCGGAACGGCTCCGGCACGCCTGGGGGGGGCACGCCGTGTACGTCACGACCGTCAAGCCGGGCGTGGTCGAACTGCGGCTCGTCGGCTTCGACGTACTGCGGCGTGTGCGTATGCCTCGCAAGGTCGTGTCTCGGCTCCTCAAAGTGCCCGTGGCCCTGCGGGAGCCTTCCCGTTCCTGGGTACGCGCCCGCTCGGGTCCTTCCAACCCGCCCACATCCCCGACTGGGTACGGCACTACAGGAGAACAGCATCCGCGGCTCGTATGCCCGGACGATCTACTCCAACGTGCGTGCTGCGTTGAGCGCGGCCGTGGATGACGGGCATCTCCCCCGCAACCCGTGTGCGGCTCGCTCGGTCCGGCCGCCGACCGTCGACACCAAGCGCGTGATTCCGTGGACGCCGGAACGAGTCTTCGCTGTTCGCGCGGCCATGCCCGAGCGCTTCCGAGCGATGGTAGACCTGGGCGGCGGCTGCGGGCTTCGTCAGGGGGAGATCCTCGGCGTCGCGGTGGACGCGATCGACTTCGAGTCGGACACGCTTCACGTGGTCCAGCAACTGAAGCTGAGCCGCAGCAAGGCCGTATTCGCTCCGCCGAAGGGTGGCAAGCTTCGGGACGTACCGCTCCCGGGGCCAGTCGCTGACGCCCTTCGGGCGCACATGAAGGAGTTCTCTCCGGCAGAGATCACGTTGCCGTGGAAGGTCGCGGACGGTCCCCCGGTGACCAAGCGGCTCATCTTCACCGGACCGCGCAGGGGGCACGTCTGGCGCACGTCGCTCAACGAGGAGGCGTGGAAGCGGGCGCTGGCCGGCGCCGGGGTGATTCCGGTCCCCGAGCGCGGACAGCCGTACGCCGAGTCCCGCGAGAACGGGATGCACGCGCTCCGCCACTTCTACGCCTCGGTGCTCCTGGACGCCGGGGAGAACGTCAAGGCCCTCGCCGAGTACCTGGGCCACTCGGACCCGGGTCTGACGCTCCGGGTGTACGCGCACCTGATGCCGTCCAGCCAGGAAGAACCCGGAAGGCAATCGACCGCACGTACGAGGAATTTGTGCCGATCCCGCCGCCTTGATTTAGGGCTATGCGAGAGCTCTCAAGTAGAGCCTCAGAGGTTTCCCGGGCGAGGGAAACCTTGCTCGCGAGCAAGGAAATCGAGGAGAAACCCGCAAGCCTCCACCTCAACCGCTATTCTCACCTCGAACCGACCCTCTCAGCAGCCACATTGCACCTGTTCATCAAGATGAACAATCTGTCCATGGAAATGGACAACGCGGTTTGCACAGCCGATCTTTCCACTTTTCTACTGTCGCAGTAGAGATCCCGCCTAGCTGGCTGTTTGTGTATGCGTCGCAGCTATGCGAAAGTCTCACCACACACGAATGCCGCCCGAGCAGGGGCGGCATTCGTTTCCATTTCCGCGCTCGGAAGCCCTAGCAAGGAACCGACCACAGATGGAGGCCACATGGTCCCACGCACAGGTGTCACCGTCGACATCTGTCCCCGCGACGTGCCGATCGCGCTCATCGGTACAGCCGGCGGTGCGCTTGCCCTGTGGGCCAACGCTCCCGCCGATATCGCCATCCCCGTGGCCATACTGATCGTCTTCGACATCCGCATCCGCCGCTGGCGTCGCCGCACCTGACGGCCCAGAGACGACCGAGGCCCACTAGAAAGCCCCCTACCCGCAGAGAATCTGGGGGTAGGGGGCTTTCTGACGTCGCGTTACTTCTTCTTCCCCTGGTTCTTGACCGCCTCGATAGCCGCCGCTGCCGCGGTCGGGTCGAGGTAGGTGCCGCCCGGGGTCAGGGGCTTGAAGTCGGCGTCCAGTTCGTAGGAGAGGGGGATGCCGGTGGGGATGTTCAGGCCCGCGATGTCGGCGTCGGAGATGCCGTCGAGGTGCTTGACCAGGGCGCGGAGGCTGTTGCCGTGGGCCGCGACCAGGACCGTGCGGCCGGTCAGCAGGTCGGGGACGATGGCGTCGAACCAGTACGGCAGCATGCGGACGACGACGTCCTTCAGGCACTCCGTCCGGGGACGCAGCTCCGGCGGCAGCGTCGCGTAGCGCGCGTCGTCGAACTGCGAGTACTCGGCGTCGCGGTCGAGCGGCGGCGGCGGGGTGTCGTACGAGCGGCGCCACAGCATGAACTGCTCCTCGCCGAACTCGGCGAGCGTCTGCGCCTTGTCCTTGCCCTGAAGGGCGCCGTAGTGACGCTCGTTCAGGCGCCAGCTCCGGTGGACCGGGATCCAGTGGCGGTCCGCCGCCTCCAGCGCGAGCTGCGCGGTGCGGATCGCGCGCTTCTGGAGCGAGGTGTGGACCACGTCGGGCAGCAGGCCGGCGTCCTTGAGCAGCTCACCGCCGCGGACTGCCTCCTTCTCGCCCTTCTCGTTGAGATTGACGTCCACCCAACCGGTGAACAGGTTCTTCGCGTTCCACTCGCTCTCGCCGTGGCGGAGGAGAATCAGCTTGTACGGTGCGTCGGCCATGCCTCCGAGCGTAATCGAACCCCCGGACCGCTCGCGCGCTCGGTCGCCAGTCGGACACCGGCGGCCCCGCCCCGCCGTCCCCCGCCCTCCCCGGCGCCGGTCAGTTGACGGCATCTGTTAATCGAGTGGCCCTCCGGGACCGCACCCTCGTAAGTTGTGCTCACCGCCAGAGCCGCTTACGTCCGTGGGGGATTTTCCATGCCTGTCGCCGTCGTCAGACGTGCCGTCCGGGAGACCGTGTCCGGGCTCCCCCGCGAGTTCTGGTGGCTGTGGACCAGCACCCTCGTCAACCGGCTCGGCGCCTTCGTCGCCACCTTCATGGCCCTGTACCTGACCCTCGACCGGGGCTACTCCGCCTCGTACGCCGGTCTCGTCGCCTCCCTGCACGGCCTCGGCGGTGTCGTCTCCTCGCTGGTCGCCGGCGTCATGACCGACCGCTTCGGGCGCCGCCCCACCCTCCTCGTCGCACAGGTCTCGACGGCCGGCTCGGTCGCCCTGCTCGGCTTCATGCACGACCCGGTGGCCATCACCGCGGTCGCCTTCCTGGTCGGCATGGCGAGCAACGCCTCCCGGCCCGCCGTGCAGGCGATGATGGCCGACATCGTCCGCCCCGAGGACCGCGTCCGCGCCTTCTCCCTCAACTACTGGGCCATCAACCTCGGCTTCGCCGTCTCCTCCATGGGCGCCGGTTTCATCGCCGAGTTCAGCTACCTCGCGGGCTTCCTCATCGAGGCCGGCATGACCCTGATCTGCGCGTTCGTCGTCTTCGCCAAGCTCCCGGAGTCCAAGCCGGCGCCGGTCGCCAAGGAGACCGCGCCCGCCGTCGGGCTCGGGACCGTGCTGCGCGACGGCCGCTTCATGAGCGTCGTCGGCCTGTCCTTCCTGGTCGCGCTCGTCTTCCAGCAGGGCTCGGTCGGCCTGCCGGTCGCGATGGGCGAGGCGGGCTTCACCCCGGCGGACTACGGCACGGCGATCGCGGTCAACGGCGTACTGATCGTCGTCCTCCAGATCCCGGTGACCCGTTTCATCGAGCACCGCGATCCCCGGCGGCTCCTGGTCGTCTCGTCGGTCCTCGCGGGATACGGCTTCGGGCTCACCGCCTTCGCCGGCTCGGTGGGCGTCTTCACCCTCACCGTCTGCGTGTGGACCCTCGCCGAGATCGTCAACGCCCCCACACAGACCGGCCTCGTCGTCCGCCTCTCCCCCGTCCACGGCCGCGGCCGCTACCAGGGCATGTACACGCTGTCCTGGGCCCTGGCCGCGCTCATCGCCCCGGTGATGTCCGGCGTCGTCATCGACCACTTCGGCGCCGCCTACCTGTGGGGCCTGTGCGCCCTGGTCGGCACGGTCGCCGGCCTCGGCTACACACTCCTCATGCGCAGCCTCCCGCCGGAGGAGTCGGTGGCGTCCGCCGTACGGGAGGCGGGTCCGTCCCTCGTACGGGAATCGGGAGCGTCCCCCGTCCCCGGGGAGGCGGGTCCGTCCCCCGTACGGGAACCGGGAGCGTCCCCCGTCCCCGGGGAGGCGGGTCCGTCCCCCGTACGGGAACCGGGAGCGTCCCCCGTACGGGAACCGGTGCCGGCGCCCCGCGAAACGGCGGCCCGCCCGGAGTCCGCCTCGGCCTGAGAACCGGGCCCCCGGTTCCGGGCGCCAGGTGCCGGGTGCCGGGCCCCGGGTGCCGGGTTCCGCACCCGCGCACGGCCCCCGCCCCTCCCGCTTCCCGGGCCGGGGAGCCTCACGGATGCATCCGCGCCCCTTTCACCACCTTGTCCACCGCGTTCCGCGGCCCGTACACCGCGAGGCCCACCAGGTCCAGGCCGGCGGTCGGCACGGCCCGTACGGCCGCGCGGTTGTCCCGGTCGTTGCCGGTGGCGAACAGGTCGGACGTGAACAGAGCCCGGGGCAGCGCCCGGGAGAGCACGCGGCCGTGGGCAGCGGTCAGGGTCTCCTTGGACGCCTCGAAGACCATGACCGGCTGGCGGAACATCGGCAGGTAACCGACCGCGTCGCCGTCCTCGTAGGGCTCGCCGATCACCTCGGGGACGGCGGTGCCCAGGCCGCTGACGAGGAACGCGGTCACGTTGAGCCGCTGCCATGGCTCCAGGTCGTCGCGCAGGACGACAGCGATCTTGGTGTCGAAGCGGACGGGGGCGTCGCCGGAGACGTTCACACCGTCGCCGGTGCCCGCGCCGTTCGAGCCGGCCTCGCTGTTGTCGCTGTTGTCGCTGTTGTCGCTGTTCTCGTTGTTGTCGCTGCTCATGCCTTGAGACTGCCGACCGGGGTCCGGCGCGGTCTTGTACGTTCTTTGCATGGCTCCGCAACGGGAGATCTCCGCGTGGCGCCCGGGTGTCCCGGGCGTCGTGGAGGTGTTCCACGCCCACTACACCGAGTACGCGTACCCGATGCACGTACACGAGGCCTGGACGCTGCTGATCGTCGACGACGGCGCCGTACGGTACGACCTGGACCGGCACGAGCACGGCACCCCGCACGACACGGTGTCCCTGCTGCCGCCGCACATCCCGCACAACGGCGCCCCGGCCACCGCGGACGGCTTCCGCAAACGGGTCCTCTACCTCGACAGCTCACGGCTCGGCGAGGACCTGATCGGGCCTGCCGTCGACGGTCCCGACCTGGTGGACCCGGTGCTACGACGGCGGGTCGGACAGTTGCACACGGCGCTCGCACACCCCGGTGACGAGTTGGAGGCCGACAGCAGGCTGACGCTGATCGCGGAGCGGCTGCGCGGCCGGCTACGGCCCTCGGCGGCGGCCGGACTCCCGCTCCCCGACCGGCCGCTGGCGCACCGGCTGCGCGAACTCCTCGACGCGCGCCTGGTGGAAGGGGTCGCCCTGGACGAGGCCGCGCGGCTCGTGCACGCCCATCCCGCCCATCTCGTACGGGCGTTCAGCGGCGCGTTCGGCATCGCTCCGCACCAGTACCTGATGTCCCGCCGGGTTGACCGCGCCCGCCGCCTGCTGCTCGACGGACGCCCGCCGGGCGAGGTGGCCGCCGCGACCGGCTTCTACGACCAGTCCCATCTCACCCGGCATTTCCGGCGGTTGGTGGGGGTCACTCCGGGACGGTACGCGCGGTCGTGAGGACTTGGGGCGGACGGTCGTGAGGAGGCTCGCGCGGGGCGGTCCTTAGGCGGGGCGCTCGGTCAGGTGCGTGAACGCGTCCAGATTGCGGGTCGACTCGCCACGGGACACCCGCCACTCGTATTCCTTGCGGATGGCCGAGGCGAACCCCAGCTCCAGGAGGGTGTTGAAGGAGCCGTCGGCGGCTTCGAGGACCGAGCCGAGCAGCCGGTCGACCTCCGCGGGCGTGACGGCGGCCAGCGGCAGCTTGCCGACGAGATACACGTCCCCCAGGGAGTCGACCGCGTAGGAGACGCCGTAGAGCTTGAGGTTGCGCTCCAGGAGCCAGCGGTGGACCGCCTCGTGGTTCTCGTCGGGATGGCGGATCACGAAGGCGTTCAGCGACAGCGAGTGCTTGCCGACGATCAGCGAGACCGTCGTGGAGAGCTTGCGGGTGCCGGGCAGTTTCACCACGTACGAGCCCGCCGCCGGACTCTCCCACTCCAGCTCGGCCTCGGTGAGGACCTGCTCGATGATCGACGCTGCGTCAGCCATACGGCGAGCGTACGTGACCCCTCGGACAACGGGTCACCTCGGATACCGGGTCGACTGGGGGACGGGGTCCACAGGACACAGGGTCCACTCGGACACGGGGTCACCCCTTCCGGGGTGCGGGTGCGGGTGCGGGCCGGGAACACCGGCGCCACGCGCGCGTGCCCGCCCCGGGCGCCACCCCCACAGGCACCCGCATCTCAACAACCACAAGCACCTCAACACCCACAGGCGCCTCAGGCGTGATGCGCCCGCACCCGCCGCCGGTGTTCCTGGGTCGCCGCCGTGTAGACGTCCGCCGTCGCCGCGGCGGCGGTGTCCCAGCCGAAGCGCTCGGCGTGCCGGGCCGCCGCCGCGCCCATCCGGTCGGGAAGGGTCGGATCGTCCGCGAATTCGCCCAGCACGCGCGCGTAGTCGGCGGGACAGTGCCCGGGGACCAGGAAGCCCGTCTCCCGGTGCTTGACGGCCACCGGGAGGCCGCCGACCTCGGCGGCGAGCACCGGCGTGCCGGCCGCCTGCGCCTCTATGGCGACGAGCCCGAAGGACTCACTGTAGGAGGGCATGACCAGCACGGAAGCGGCCCGGAACCAGTCCGCGAGCTGGTCCTGGCCGACGGGCGGCCGGAACCGTACGACATCGGTGATGCCCAGCCGCGCGGCGAGCTTCTGCAGCCCCTCGGGCTTGGCGAGCCCGCTGCCGCTGGGTCCGCCCACGACCGGCACGAGGATCTTGCGGCGCAGTTCGGGCCGCTCGTCGAGCAGTGCGGCGACCGCGCGCAGCAGCACGTCGGGGGCCTTCAGGGGCTGTATGCGGCCCGCGAAGAGGGGGATCAGTGCGTCCTGCGGCAGGCCGAGCCGGGCCCGGGCGGCGGCGCGGCCGTCACCAGGGCAGAAGCGGTCGAGGTTCACACCGGGATGGACGACGGCGACCTTGCCGGCCTCGGCCTCGTAGTGGCGGACGAGTTCGTCGGCCTCCTCGGCGGTGTTCGCGATGAGGCGGTCGGCGGCGCGCACGATCTGGGTCTCGCCGATGACACGGGCGGCGGGCTCGGGTGTGTCGCCCTCGGCGAGCGAGGCGTTCTTGACCTTGGCCATGGTGTGCATGGCGTGGACCAGGGGCGCGCCCCAGCGTTCGGCGGCCAGCCAGCCGACGTGCCCGGAGAGCCAGTAGTGCGAGTGCACGAGGTCGTAGTAGCCGGGGCGGTGTCCGGCCCAGGCCTGCATGACGCCGTGCGTGAAGGCGCAGAGCTGGGCGGGGAGGTCTTCCTTGGCGAGGCCCTCGTAGGGGCCGGCGTCGACGTGCCGGACGAGGACACCGGGGGCGAGTTCGACGCAGGGCGGAAGCGCGGCCGTGGTGGCGCGCGTGAAGATCTCGACCTCGATGTTGATCGCGGCGAGGCGCTGGGCCAGCTCCACGATGTAGACGTTCATGCCGCCCGCGTCGCCCGTGCCGGGCTGGTGCAGGGGTGAGGTGTGCACGGAGAGCATCGCGACGCGTCGGGGCCTGCGGTGCAGCCTGAGCCGCGAGGGCCCCGCCGCGGAGCGACGCCCGAGCCTGCTGACGTACTGGCTCACGTGGCTTTTCCTCCTCGCTGCGGGCATGCCGGTCGGAGGACACACGGCACCCTCCAGCAGGAGGACACACGGCACCCTCCAGCAGGAGGACACACGGCACCCTCCAGCAGAGGGAACGCCGGAGGTCTCCGCTCCATTTCCGCTTTGCCGAATCATTACCGCCGGTCGCTCAACCGTTCGACCCAGGGAGGCGTCTTCCCGGCTTGGCCGCCGGGTATTCCGGGGTGCCGAGGGCCGGGCACAGGGGGCGGCGCGGACAGGGGCGGGCAGCGCGGGCAGCGCGGGCAGCAAGCGTGAGCGGTGCCCAGGGCTGGGCATGGCAGGGCGGGGCGGGGCGCCGGGTCACCGAGCCACCGGGTCACCGGGTCACCGGGTCACCGGGTCACCCGAGTTATCCACAGGCCTGTGGGAGGCGACCCGAGGTTGTCCACAGGGTGGAACGGGCCTGGCCGAGGCCGCCTACTCTCGTACGCATGACAACCCGCGCAGCGTCCCGGCCTGTGGGTTCGGTGACACGCGGGACGACGAACCCCAACCGCCTGCGGCGCATGGACCGCTGGATCGCCGCGACGCACGGCGCCGAGCTGCGCAGGTCCGCGGACCCGGTGGCGGTCGACCTCGGCTACGGGGCGGCGCCCTGGACCGCGGTCGAGCTGCTGACCCGGCTGCGCGCCGCCGCGCCCCGCACCCGGGTGTTCGGCGTCGAGATCGAGCCGGCCCGCGTGGCCGCCGCCCTGCCGTACGAGCGCGAGGGCCTCGCCTTCCGGCACGGCGGCTTCGAGGTCCCGGTGCCGGGCCGCCCGACCCTGATCCGCGCGGCGAACGTGCTGCGACAGTACGACGAGGAGCAGGTCGCCGAGGTCTGGCGGCGGCTGTGCGCGCGGCTCGCGCCGGCGGCCCCGGGCTCCGGGGGCGGGCTGCTGGTCGAGGGCACGTGTGACGAGATCGGCCGCCGGCACGTCTGGGTCGCCCTCGGCCCGGAAGGCCCGCGCACGGTCACGTTCGCCACCCGGCTCGGCTCCCTGGACCGCCCGTCCGACCTGGCCGAGCGGCTGCCCAAGGCGCTCATCCACCGCAATGTCCCGGGCGAGCCCGTGCACGCGTTCCTGCGCGACTTCGACCGCGCCTGGGCGGCCGCCGCTCCGTACGCGTCGTACGGCGCCCGGCAGCGCTGGATACGCGCGGTCCGCGACCTGAGAGCCGACTGGCCGGTCGCGGACGGGATCGCGCGCTGGCGCCAGGGCGAAGTGACGTTGCTCTGGCAGGCGTTGGCCCCGCGCGTCTGACGCACCCGCGGAGCCGTGCCCTCCGCAAGCGGTGGGAACGATCTCGACGAGTCGCACGTCACACAGGCCGGGGGACACGAGCGTCATGCCGGACGGGGCTGGTGGGAAGGGAGTTTCTTGCCCGGCTCTGTCGCATTGCGCGCCGACATGGCACGATCCCCGGGACGTCCGGAAGTTACTGACGGTAAATCAGGTGGGGGGCGAAGCAATGGGATCCGGCAAGCGGAGTCTGACGACGGCGACCTTGTTCCTGGCCTGCGCATGTGCCTGCGCGGTGCTGGCGACACCGGGGGTGGCGTACGCGAGTCCGGCACCGAAACCGACATCCACCGGGTCCCCGCGGCCGGCGCCGACCCCGGGCGCGGGCGGGGCAGCGACCCCGGCCCCGGGCGCGACGGCGACCGGAACTCCGAAGCCGGTGAGTAACAGGGAGCTTGAGGCCGTCCGCGCTCGGCTCGACAAGCTCTACCACGACGCCGCGGTCGCCACGGACGCGTACAACGCGGCGGAGGAGAAGGCCGAGAAGCAGTCGGCCGAGATCGTGGATCTGGCCCGGGAGATCGTCAAGGGCCAGGCGAAGCTGGACGAGTTGAAGGACCGCGCGGGTGCCGCGGCCCGTGCGCAGTACCGCGGCGGCGGCCTGCCTCCCGAGGCCCGCCTGTGGCTGAGCGACAACCCGCAGCGCTTCCTGGACGGCGCGGGCCGCGTGCGGGCTGGCGAGCACGCCACCAAGGGCCTGCTGGGCGAAATGGCGCGCACCCAGCAGGACTTGAAGCAGTACGAGCAGGACGCCTCGGCGCAGTGGAAGAAGCTGGAGGCCAACCGCGAGGCCAAGGCCGAGGCCCAGAAGAAGATCACGAAGAAGATCGCCGCCGCCGAGGAGCTGGAATCCCGGCTGGAGAAGAAGGAGAAGGAGCGGCTGGCGAAGCTGGAGGAGGAGGCCGCCTACCAGGCTCAGTCGGCCTGGCTCGGCTCCGGCGTCCTCGCGGACATCAAGAGCAAGGGTTCCGCGGCGGGCAAGAAGGCCGTGAAGTACGCGACGGACCAGATCGGCAAGCCGTACGTCTGGGGCGCCGAGGGTCCGGGCTCCTTCGACTGCTCGGGCCTCACCTCCCAGGCCTGGGCCGCCGCCGGCCACCCCATCCCGCGCACCTCGCAGGAGCAGTGGAAGCAACTCAAGCACGTCCCGGTGGAGGACATGCGCCCCGGCGACCTGGTCATCTACTTCGACGACGCCAGCCACGTCGGGATGTACATAGGCGACGGAGCGATCGTGCACGCCCCCCGGCCGGGCCGGAACGTGACGATCGCGGGCGCCGGCTCGATGCGGATCCTGGGCGTCGTGCGGCCGGACGCGTAGGGCGAAGGTCGTAGGGCGGGGGCGTCCGGTGTCCGGCGTCCGGCGGAGGTCGCCCGGCGTGGGGCAGAGGTCGTCCGGCGTAGGGCGGAGGTCGCCCGGCGTGGGGCGGAGGCCGTCCGGCGTGGGGCCGGGATGGGATCCCCGCCTCCCCCGGCCCCCTCTCCCCCCGTAGAACCGGGGTTGCCCCTCCCCCCGTAGAACCGGGGTTGCCGCGACCGTTCCCGGACACACGAGAGGAGGACCAGCCGACCGGGACGCGACGCGAGGACCTCATGCAACGGTGCCGTCAGACCGCGCACATCACGCGGGCGAACGCCTCCAACATCTGTGCTGGCTCGGGCCGATGGGCCGCGGACGGTGGTACGGGAGCGGAAAGGTGAACGGTGGTATCCCGCCGCTGCGGGACCGCTACCTCGCCGCCGGATTCATCGTCGTCATGTATCTGCTGATCGGCGCCCTGCTCGCCGGCCTGCTCGGGGCGGGGTTCGCGGGCAGCGGGGTGTGGGCGGTGGCGGCAGCCGTCGTGGGCGGGGCCCTGGGGGCCGTATGCGGGGTGTGGCGTGTGCGCCGTACGCCGGAGGACGAACGCGCGGACGAACACGCGGACGACCGCGCCCCCTGACGCGCGCCATGGCCGGCGGACGGCGGACGGCGGACGGTGGCCGACGGACGGCGGACGGCGGTCGATGGCCGGTGACCGGCGGCCGGAAGCCGGAGGTCGGCGGTCGGAGGTCGGCGGTCGGCGGTCGGCGGTCGGCGGTCGGCGGTCGGCGGTCGGCGGTCAGGCTGAACGGGCGGTCGCGTCCTCAGGCGCGGAAGGTGCGGCGGTAGGTGTCCGGCGAGACTCCGACGCTGCGGTGGAAGTGGCGGCGCAGCGTGGTCGCGGTGCCCATGCCGGTGGCCGCGGCGACGGTGTCCACGGTGGCGTTGGTGGTCTCCAGTAGTTCCTGGGCGTGGCGGATGCGCTGGGCGTGGAGCCACCGCAACGGCGTCGTGCCGGTGAGGTGCTTGAAGTGCCGGCCGAGGTGGCGTGAACTCATGCCGGCCCGGCGGGCCAGGTCCTCCACGGTCAGAGGTTGGTCCAGCCGCTCCAGCACCCACGGGAAGAGTTCGCCGAGCGGGTGGTTGCCCGCGGCGGGGACGGGCGTCGCGATGAACTGGGCCTGGCCGCCGTCGCGGTGCGGCGGGATGACCAGGCGGCGGGCGATCGTGTTGGCGACGGCCGATCCGTGGTCGAGGCGGACCAGGTGCAGGCACAGGTCCATGGCGGCGGCCTTGCCCGCCGAGGTGAGGACGTCGCCGTTGTCGACGTAGAGGACGTCCGGGTCGACGGTGGCGGCGGGGTGGCGCCGGGCCAGTTCGCGGGTGTGGGCCCAGTGCGTGGTGGCGCGCCTGCCGTCGAGCAGCCCCGCCGCGCCCAGTACGAAGGCGCCCGTGCACAGCGAGGCCACGCGGGCGCCGGCCCGGTGCGCGGCGCGAACGGCCTCGACCAGGGCGGCGGGCGGTTCGCGGTCCGTGTCGGCCCAGCCGGGGACGATCACCGTGTCCGCCGAGGCGAGGTGGTCGAGTCCGTGGTCGGGTTCCAGGAGGAAGCGGCCGACGCGTACCGGGTCGCTCCCGCAGAGGCGGAAGTCGTACCAGGGGTCCACGAGGTGGGTCACGTCGGACCCGAAGACCTCGACGGCCACGGACAGTTCGTAGGCGAGCATGCCGTCGGTGACGGCCAGCGCGACGGAGGCCATGTCCGGAACTGTACGGGGCGTGTCGTTTCCGACGCTCCCCCGAGGTGCTGTCGCGAGAACAGGATGGGGGTATCAGGGCCGCGGCGGATCGAGGGCGCGGCGGGGGTCCGAACGGGCGGGAGCGGTCTCATGGGGTCAGGTCATCTGGTGGCGGTGTTCGGGGCGTACGGGCACACGGGGCGGTTCGTGGTCGCGGAGCTGGCCGCGCGGGGGTTCGTGCCGGTGCTGTCCGGACGTAACGCGCCGGCCTTGGAAAAGCTGGCCGGCCGGCACGGCTGGGAGGCCAGAGTGGCGTCGGCCGAGGACCCCGCCTCCCTCGACCGGGCCCTAGCGGGCACGGCGGCGGTCGTCAACTGCGCCGGCCCATTCGCCTCCACGACCGGCCCGGTGATCGAGGCGGCGCTCCGCGCGAGGGTCCCGTACCTGGACGTGGCCGCCGAGCTGGAGGCGAACCTCGACACCTTCGCCCACTACCGCGAGCGGGCCCGGGACGAGAAGGCGGTGATCGTCCCGGCCATGGCCTTCTTCGGCGGTCTGGGCGACCTGCTGGTCACGGCGGCGATGGGCGACTGGACCGAGGCCGACGAGGCGCACATCGCGTACGCGCTCAGCGACTGGCACCCCACCGCGGGCACCCGCCTCTCGGGCGCGGTCTCGCGCGAGCGGCGCGGCGCCCATCGCCTGCGTTACACCGGCGGGCGCTGGGAGCGCCGCAGCGACGCCGCGCCCGCCCTGGAGTGGGCCTTCCCGGAGCCGGTGGGGCGGCGGCCGGTGATCGGGGAGTTCACGATGGCGGACGTCGTCACCGTCCCCCAGCACCTGTCCATCCCGGACGTGACCACGTACATGACCACCGAGGCGGTCCGCGACCTCGCGGCCCCGCACACCCCGGCCCCCGCCGCCACCGACGAGAGCGGTCGCTCGGGCCAGACCTTCCTCGTCGACGCCGTCGTGCGCTCCGGCGGAGCCGAACGCCGGGCCACGGCGGCCGGCCGGGACATCTACGCCGTCACCGCGCCCCTTGTCGCCGAGGCCGTCGACCGCGTACTGACCGGCCGCACGAGAACTACCGGCGTCGCCTCCGCCGGCAAGATCTTCGACGCCCCGGACTTCCTGCGCGCACTCACCCCGACGATCACCTTCACCCTCACCCCGCCCCGCCAATCGCACCCGCACTCACACCCGTAGACCCGGACCACCTGACCCGGACCACCTGACCCCGGGCCCCCGCCCGGCCCCGCGCTCGCCCGGTCAGCCGGCCGGGCGCGCCCGCGGTGAGCCGGAGGACTGCGTCGCGCCCCCGCGGTGAGCCGGAGGACTACATCGGGCGCCCGCGGTGAGCCGGAGACGCCCCGGCGAGGGGGTGACCCACCGCACGTGACCCACCGCACGGTTGCCCCCGGCGCCCTCCCCCGGCGACGTGACCTTCGTCATCCCCGACGGGACCACGTCCTGTCCAAATGCGTTACGGGATGCGGCATATGACGCTGGCTCTTTGCCGTCCGCCGTGCCGTACGCCATTCCGTTGCGGCACTCACGGACGCTATGGTCCCCGTCGGTGGGTCGAGGTCCTTCGCCCCACCACGCCCTCGGGGGGAGGGAAGGAACCCAGACGATGCCCGTACCCGTACCGCGGCAGAGAGCGATCCCGGCCGTGGAAAGTGGTCAGGCTCACGCCGTGTTCTCACCCGGCGGCCCATCCGGAGACCCGGCCGGCGGCCCCGCCGGGACAGCACCGGCACCGCGTGCCGCCACGGCCCCGGCCGACAGCACCACCAACCTGACCCTCCTGGTCATCGAGGACGACCCGACGGGCGCGCTCGGCGTACCCGACATGCTCGACGCGGCCGGTAGGCCCATCCGGATCCGTACCGCCCGCAACCTCACCGAGGCCGAGCGGCTGCTCACCCACGACGTCCACTGCATCCTGCTCGACCTCGCGCTGCCCGCGCCGGGCCGGGCGGCGGACGGCGCCGACGAACTGGCGACGCTCAAGCACGTACTGGAACTGGCGCCCCGGCACGCCGTACTCGCGCTCACCGCGTCCGGCGACACGGAGACCGGCGCGGAGGCGGTCCGGGTCGGCGCGCAGGACTACCTCTTCCGGGACGAGCTGGACGGCCGGCTGCTGAGCCGCGCGATCCGGTACGCGGTGGAGCGGAAACGTTCCGACAAGGCCGAGCGGCGGCTCACGGAGTCCCGGCTGCGCGCCCAGGAGAACGCCCGCCTGGAGCGGGGCCTGCTGCCGACGCCGCTGCTGGAGGGCTCGTCGCTGCGGTTCGCCGCGCGTTACCGCCCCGGCCGGTCCCGCGCGCTGCTCGGCGGCGACTTCTACGACACCGTGCGTACGGCGGACGGCACGGTGCACGCCATGATCGGCGACGTCTGCGGGCACGGCCCCGACGAGGCGGCGCTCGGCGTGGAACTGCGCATCGCCTGGCGCGCGCTGACCTTCGCGGGCCTGTGCGGGGACGAACTGCTCTCGACGCTTCAGCAGGTGCTGGAGCACGAGCGGGAGAACGACGAGATCTTCGCGACGCTGTGCACGGTGGACATCGCGCCGGACGGCCGTCGCGCCGGACTCTGCCTGGCCGGCCACCCCTCCCCGCTGATCGCCCGCCCGGGCCGGCCCGCGGAACTCCTGCCGCAGGAGAACAACGGCCCCGCCCTTGGCCTGCTGCCCAACGCGCGCTGGCCGCGCACGCAGGTGGAACTGGGGGCCGCGTGGAGCCTGATGCTCTACACCGACGGCCTGATCGAGGGCCACACCGGCGTGGGCAACGAACGCCTGGGCCAGGACGGCATGGTGGACATGGTCCGCCGCCAGCTCGCACAGGGCCTGGAGGGCGAGGCGCTGCTGCGCGCGGCGGTGAGCGAGGTCCGCGAAC
The DNA here is from genome assembly GCF_040703595.1 of Streptomyces sp. NPDC007084. Taxonomy (NCBI): domain Bacteria; kingdom Bacillati; phylum Actinomycetota; class Actinomycetes; order Kitasatosporales; family Streptomycetaceae; genus Streptomyces; species Streptomyces sp. NPDC007084. The sequence goes on along the minus strand of NZ_JBEYFY010000008.1, from coordinate 82,765 downwards.
TCAACGGCGGGGAACTGGCGGACGATGTGGCGGTGCTGTTGCTGGATCGGGGGGCGTAGCAAGGGGGTTGCCGGACGCCGGGATGCGGGGCTACGGCGACGGTCCCGCCGGGCCACTGGGCCGCCACCGGGCGACCGGGCCACCGGCCCACCGGGAGCGGGGGCACCCGAACCAGCGCGATCTTGCGAATCCAGCGGACGCAGTGAACCCAGCGAACCCAGGGGGCCCGGCGAACCCAGGGGGCCAGGACTGGCTAGCGGCCGCCGTTGTAGGGGCCGTACGGGCCGTCGCTGCTGCTTCCGCCGCGGCGGCCGCGGCCTCCTCCGGAGACCTGGCGCAGGGCGGGACGGACGTCGACGAAGAAGACGATCGTGGCGATCAGGCCCGCGATCTGCAGGAACAGCACGGGGACCAGCAGGTTCACGGCGACCGTGATGCCGAGGATGATCAGCCAGAACATCTTGTTCTGCTTGTCGGCGGCGCGGTAGGCGTCGTCGCGGGCGAGCGCGGCCATCACGAGTGCCACCACGGCGAGCACCAGCATGGCTGTGAAGATCAGCCACATGAGGCCGCCGAACGCCGTCATCGCCACAATGCCCACCACCCGGGTCTAGTCGTCTTGTTTCGCCACCGTACCCGGAGAACGGGCCGGGAACTCCGAGAGTGCCCGGCCCGTCCGCGAACGGTGAACGCGAACGGTGAAGTAGTACTGCCACCCCCACCGCTCGGGGTTGCTCTGCCTTACTTGGCGGGCGGGGTGGTCTTCTTGGCGGCGGGCTTGCGGGCCGCCGGAGCCTTCTTCGCCGGGGCCTTCTTGGCGGTGGCGGTCTCGTCGGCCACGACCACCGGAGTCGGCTTCGGCTTCGGCTCGGTCTTGATCTCGCCGGGCCCGGCGTTGGGCTCCACGGCGATGGCGAAGTCCTCGATCTCCTCGGCGGCCTCGCCACGCCAGGTGCGCACGGTCAGCTCGCCGTGCTCGGCGACCTTCTCGTACGCCTCCCGGGCCTTGACGGCGTACTCGGCGGCGACGCCGACGCCGCGCAGGGCGAAGTCCTGCGCCGACTCACCGAGCTTCTTCAGGTCGGTGTCGAGGGAGTTGATGAACTCGGTGACCTTCGTCTGGAGGTTCTCCTGCGCCTCCTTGGCGCGGGCGGAGGCCTTCTCCTGGACGGCGTTGGGGTCGATGTTCTTCACCGTGTCGATACGCGCCGGAGCCTCGGTGCGGATCTGCTCCACCAGGCCGGGGACCTTCTTCGCCTGCTGCACGGCCAGGTCGGCGGTGCCGGCGAGGAAGTACAGGGGGGTGGGGTCGGTGGCGGCCTTGCGGATGTCGTCGGTGATGGCCATGAGGGTGGTCCTCCCGTGAATCGCTGTCGGCTGAGGGTTGGTGGTCCGCGCGCAGGTGGTCAGCCGGCGTCCTGCTGCGGACCGGCATCGCTGCCGTCGGCCGTGCGGGGGCCGCGGTGGTCGGTGTCCTGTGCGGGCTGGTCACCCGGTATGTCCTGAGCGGCGGACCCGCCGGTGCCGGGGTCCTCGTCGACCCCGGTGAGCCCGGTGACGGAAGCGGACAGGCCGGTCCCGTCGCCCCCGCCGCTCCGCTCGCCCCCGTCGGTCCCATCGGTCCCATCGGTCCCATCGGCCGGCACGATCTCGAACCCGTTCTCCTTGCGGAAGGACTCGTAGATCTGGAGCAGCACCTGCTTCTGCCGCTCGTTCAGCGTGGGATCGGCGAGGAGGACGGCACGTGTCTCGACCTCGTCCCGGTCCCGCTCGGCGTCGAGGATGCCGGCGCGCACGTACAGCGTCTCGGCGGAGATCCGCAGCGCCTTGGCGACCTGCTGGAGCACCTCCGCGCTCGGCTTGCGCAGCCCGCGCTCGATCTGGCTCAGATACGGATTGGACACCCCGGCGGCATCGGCGAGCTGCCGCAGGGACAACTGCGCGCTGCGCCGCTGCTCCCGCAGATACTCACCAAGATTGCCGACGTTGAGCGATGCCATGCCCCCACCATGCCGCACCCTCGCTAACTTTTGCAAGCGCCTGCTTGCAAAAGTGCGCCACGCCACGAGGGACGGGGCTGAGCCTGAGCACGGCAGTAGGGGTCGTGAACGTCCCTCCTCATTCGCTCCAGCTCCCCCGTTTCCAGGAGGGCCGGAAGCACGGCATGCGCTCCTGTCACGCCAACAACAACAGAGCCATCTTCGTCTCGCAGGGAAAGGTCGACCCCGAACGGCGGAACGCCCTGCGCCGTGGGCGTGTCAAGTAGAGCGGGCACGTCGCCTGATCGACCAGCCCGGCCGTCAGGAGGGCTGGACCTGGTCGAAGAGGGTTAGGGCTTCGGTGGGGTTCGGGCTTACGAGGCGTTCCAGGCCCGCCGTAGTGATCCGCGCCCACCTGCCGGCCCGTTCCCACATCCGTTCCTCGAAGACGCGGACGGTTTCGTCCGGATCTCCTGTGCCTGTGGCGAGGGACTCGGCGAGTTCGGCGCCTTCCAGCATGGCTAGGTTCGCGCCCGCTCCCAGCGGGGGCATCAGATGGGCGGCGTCGCCCAGCAGCGTCACGCCGGGGACGTGGGTCCAGGTGTGGGAGACGGGCAGGGCGTAGAGGGGACGGTGGACGAACGCGGTGCCGTGGCGGAGGAGGTCCAGGAGAGGGGTCGCCCAGCCGTCGAACAGGGCCAGCAGGGCCGACCGTACGACCTCGGCGTCGGGTTCAGGTTCAGGTTCAGGTTCAGGTTCAGGTTCAGCGTCGGCAGGGAGATCCACCTCTGCCAAGTCCAGGTTCGAGCCCCGGCCCCGGCCTCGGCTCCGCCCCAGGCCCGCGTCCGGGTCCGGGTCCGGGTCCAAGCACACGTGGGGGTCGAGGCGGCCCGAGTCCACACCCCCGCCCGTCCCCCACCCCACCGGCGCACGGAACTGCGCGTACACCTTCACGTGGCCCCCGCTGTTGCGCTGCGCGACCACCGCTCGGTTCACGCCGTACGCGGCCACGGAGCCGTCGCCGATCAGGCGGGCGAGGTCGGGGTGGCGGGTGTCGACCTCGTTCAGGGAGGTCTCGACCGTGGTGACGCCGGTGTAGTGCGGGGTCGCCGTCGAGACGGCCGGCCGGGTCCGGGACCAGGCGCCGTCCGCGCCGACCACCAGGTCGAACGTCTCCTGCCGCCCGTCCGCGAAATGGACCCGTACGCCGTCGCGGGCCCCCGGCACCACCCGTGTCACTTCCCGGCCCCACTGGACGTCGAGCGGGCCGAGCAGCAGGTCACGGAGTTGCCCGCGGTCGATCTCGGGGTGGGCCCGGTCGTCCGGGCGGGGCCGCCAGTCGCGCAGGACGGTTCCGTCCGTGTCCAGGATGCGCATGGCCTGCCCCTCGGGACGGGACAGCGCCTGGAACTCCGCCAGCAGCCCCGCCTTGTCCAGCGCGAGCTGGCCCATCCCCTCGCGCAGGTCCAGCGTGCCGCCCGGCGGGCGGGCGTCGCGGGCGGGATCGCGTTCGAGGACGGTGACCGGCTGGCCATGGCGGTGCAGGACGCGGGCGAAGGTCAGGCCGCCCGGACCGCTTCCGATCACCGCGATGCGGGGGCTCGTGTCGTGTGTGCGCCTCATGCCGATACACCGCATTGGGAAGATACGGTGTATCGCAACGGTACGGTGTGGGCATGACTGTCTGGGACCGGCCGGAGCCGCCGACTCGCCCCGTGCCGCTCGACCGGGAGCGGATCGTCGCCGCGGCCGTCGCCCTGGCCGACGCGGGCGGGCTGGAGGCGGTGTCGGTACGCAAGGTGGCGGCCCGCCTGGACGCCGGTCCGATGCGGCTGTACCGGTACATCTCCACCAAGGAGGAGCTGTTCGACCTCATGGTGGACGAGGTCCAGGCCGAGATCCTCCCCGAGGAGCGGGCCGCCGACTGGCGGGAGGCGCTGCGCGGCCTCGCCCAGCGCACCAGACAGGCCGCCCTCCGCCACGAGTGGCTGGCCGACCTGCTCGGCGGCCGACCTGCCCTGGGCCCGAACGGCCTCGCCCTCGCCGAGGCCACGCTCTCCGCCTTCGACGACACCACCGCCGACATCGACACCGTCATGCGCGCGGTGGAGACCGTCAGCGCCTATTTCACCGGCGCGATCCGACGCGAGATCGCGCATCTGCGGGCCGAGCGGGCGACGGGCCTGTCCAAGCACGACTGGCAGCGCGCCCGCGGCCCGCATCTCACGAGCATGCTGGCCACGGGCCGTTTCCCGGCGCTGGCCAAGGCCGTGCACGACGGCACGGACGTGACCGCCGAGACCTCCTTCACAACCGGCCTGGACTGGGTCCTCGACTCGGTGGCCGCCAGGCTCGCCTCGTAGATCGCAGGGCAGCGGGGCCTGCGGGCGCGGCCAACTTCCCCTGGTTCAGGGGCTCATAGTGATAGGGAGGACGGATGCTGGGTCGGCTTCCCGTTGTTGGGCAGCTTGATGGATTGCGGTCCGCGCTTTCCGAGAACGAGGTTCTGATCGACGTGCTGACCAGGGCGGCGGCGCTGGAGCTGCCCGGCTGGTACGTGACGGCGGGGTGTCTCTTCCAGACGGTGTGGAACGTGGTCACCGGCAGGCCACCGGCCGGCGGCATCAAGGACTACGACATCTTCTACTTCGACGACGCCGACCTGTCCTGGGAGGCGGAGGACGCCGTGATCAAAGCGGCCGGGAAACGTTCGCCGAGCTGCCGGCCGACGTGGAGATCCGCAACGAGGCCCGCGTACACCTCTGGTACGAGCGGAAATTCGGCGTGCCGTGCCCCCCGTACGACTCCACCGAGGCGGCGATCGACTCGTTCGCCGCGACGACGTGCTGTCTGGGAGTGCGGCTGGAGCCCGGCGGAGAGTGGCGCGTCTACGCGCCCCACGGACTGTCCGACGTGTTCGACCTCGTGGTCCGGCCCAACCCGGTGCTCGCCCCGCGGGAGGTCTACGTAGCCAAGGCGCGGCGCTGGAAGGACGAGTGGCCGGAACTCACCGTGCTGCCCTGGCCGACCGGCAGACCGTTCACCTCGTGCTGCCGGAGGCTCACCCCCTGACGTCGGCGGACCGCGCGGTGAACGCGGCCGGCACCCGGGCCGCGTTGTCCACGCCGGTGACGCCACCCGCCAGTTGAGGGCCCTGCCCCGCCCCCGCCCCCGCCGTCGCCGTCGCCGAGCAACCGGGCGTCGCCGGCGAGCAGCTCCCGTAGCCCGTCGACGTCGCCCTCCTTGAACGCGTCGAAGAACCGGCGGGGCGTGTCGTGGACGCGGTCCAGCGCGGCCAGGTCTCCTGGACGGCGTCCTCGGCCTCGGTCGCTCTCCCGAGGGCCCGGCGCCTCGTCACCGAGACGAGACAGCCGGGGCGCCTATGACACAGGGCGCGGCCCCCTCGGGAGGCGTACGTTCAGCGGCCGGCGGCCCACTCCTCGCTCAGGCAGCCGAACTCGACGGTGTCGTACCACGTGTCCCCGACCCGGACGCTCGACCGGCGGCGCCCCTCCTCGACGAAACCGACCCGGCGGAAAGCGCGCATCGCGCGTTCGTTGCCGCTCCAGGTGTCCAGTTCGAGGCGGTGCAGCCGGCAGGCCCCGAAGAGGTGGCCCACCAGGAGACTCAGCGCCTCGGAGCCGTAGCCGCCGCCCCAGCGGTCGCGTTCCCCGATGGTGATGCCGACCGTCGCGCGCCCGGCGAACGGGTCCAGGTCGCGGTAGTCGGCCATGCCGATCGCCCGCCCGTCGGCCCGGTCCTCCACCGTGAACGTCAGTTCGCTGCTCGGGTTGTCCCGCAGCCGCGCCTCGTGGAAGGCGGCCATGGCCTCCCGGCTCACGGGCCCGAAGTACGGGTTGCCGCCGGTGGCCCAGTGCACCACCTCGGGGTCGTTGCGCCACCGGAAGTGAGCGTCCAGGTCCTCGGCGCTCAGTGCCCGCAGTCCTACCAGTCTGCCTTCGATCATCCGGTGATCCTAGGGATACGTTCGCCCCCGCCGACCGGCGCCGTCGCTGCCCCGGAGGACGACCCGGTCCGCGTACGCTCCGAGGTGGACCCCACCCCGGTGAACCCCCACACCGGTGAACCCCCACACCGGTGGACCCCCACACCCGGCGGTCTCCCAGCCCATCTGACATGTGAAGCCCATCCGCCGTATGAAGCCCATCCGACATGTGAAGCCCATCGGACGTATGAGGACGTATGAGGAAGAGCAGTTGATCCCGCTCCTGGACGGCGTCGGAGCGGCGTCGTGATCGCGCTGGTCACCGGCGCGAACCGCGGAATCGGGCGCGAGGTCGCCCGGCGGCTCGCCGTCGAGGGCCACACCGTGTACCTGACGGCCCGCTCCGGCAAGGCGGCAACCGAGGCGGCCAGGGCCATCGGCGGGCCGGACGTCCGACCGCTCCGGCTCGACGTCACCTCCGCCGAGGACGTCGCGGCGGCGGCCCGGGACATCGGCGCCCTCGACGTACTGGTCAACAACGCGGCGATCACGTACGACACCTGGCAGCGCGCCACGAGCGCCGACCTGGACGTCGTACGCGAGGCGGCCGAGACCAATCTGTACGGGCCCTGGCGGCTGACCCGGGCGCTGCTGCCGCAGTTGCGGGCGAGCGCGCACCCGCGTGTCGTGAACGTCTCCAGCGAGGCGGCCTCCCTCACCAGCATGGGCGGCGGAACCCCCGCCTACTCGGCGTCGAAGGCCGCGCTCAACGCGCTGACCAGGATGTTCGCCGCCGAACTGCGTTCCGACGGGATTCTGGTGAACGCGGTCTGCCCGGGCTGGGTCGCCACCGACATGGGCGGCCCCGGCGGCCGGCCCGTCGAGGAGGGCGCCGCGAGCGTCCTGTGGGCGGTCAAGCTCCCCGACGACGGCCCCACCGGCGGCTTCTTCCGCGACGGACGCCCACTGCCCTGGTGACCGCTTTTCTGGTGACCACTGCCCTGGTGACCGCTCCCCTGATGACCACTGGCCTGGTGACCACTGGCCTGGTGAGAGGCCGATACGACCTCGGATGAAGGGGCGGCACCCCCGCCCTTGACCTCAACCTGAGTTGAGGTCGAAGACTGCTCGCGAGGGTCTCCCCCTCCCCGGCTTCCGAGAACCGTTGAGGAGCGAGCAGGCGATGCGAGCAGCACAGGTGCAGGAGTTCGGCGGGCCCGAGGTGCTCGTGACGGTGGAGGTCCCGGACCCGGTGCCGGGGCCCGGCGAGGTACTGATCGATGTGGCGTACGCCGACACGATCTTCGTGGAAACCCAGATCCGGGCCGGCTGGGGCGGCGAGTACTTCAAGGTGGCACCCCCGTACGTGCCGGGCGGCGGCGTCTCCGGGGTCGTGAGCGGGCTCGGTCCCGAGGTGCCCGGGGAGTGGCTCGGCCGCCGGGTGACGGCGTTCGTGGACGGCAGCTACGCCGAGCGGGCCGTCGCTCCGGTCACGGCCCTGACCGTCGTACCGGACGCCCTGGATCTCGCGTCGGCCGCCGCCCTCGTCCACGACGGCGTCACCGCGGCAGGCCTGCTGGAGCTGACCGGCCTCGGTGCCACGGACCGCGTCCTGATCCTCGGCGCCTCCGGAGGCATGGGCACCCTGCTCGTCCAACTGGCCCACGCACGCGGTGCCCGGGTCGTCGCGGCGGCCCGCGGAGCGGAAAAGCTGCATCTGGTAAGGGAGTTGGGCGCGGACGCGGTGGTCGACGTGAGCCGCCCGGACTGGACGGACGCGGCACGCACCGCGCTCGGCGGCGACACGGAGAGCGAGAGCCGGTCGGCCGCCGCGGACGTGGTCCTGGACGGGGTGGGCGGTGAACTCGGCCTCGCTGCCTTCGCGTTGACCGCGGACGGCGGTCGCTTCTCCGCCCACGGGGCCCCGTCGGGCGGCTTCACCCCGGTCGACCCGGCCGAGGCCGCCCGTCGCGCCATCACCCTCTTCGGCATCACGGACGTCCAGTTCACCCCCGCCGGCATCCACCGCCACACCACCACGACCCTGACCGAAGCGGCAACGGGCCACCTGCGCCCGGTGATCGGCAAGGTGTTCCCCCTTCCCCAAGCGGCCGAAGCGCACACGGCGGTGGAGGGGCGGGGGGTGGTGGGGAAGGTGGTGCTGGGGGTGTCCGGAGCCTCAGGGGCATCTGGCGTGTCAGAGGTGTCAGGGGTTTCGACGGCATAAGGGCGTACGGACGCACGGTCGCGCACCGGGCGGGCACCGGCCGCGCACCGCCGCGCAACGGGCTGGCACCGCCGCGCACCGGGCGTGAGGGACATGCCAGGCCTCACCCCGGTTCAGATCGCTCAGGCCGCCTGGCACCACTTTTCGAGCGCGATGGCGATTTCCTTCCTGTCCGGCATCCTCTCGATCGCCAGCGGCTCCTCCGCCGCGATCAGTACCGTCGCGATCCTGCCGCAGGCGTGGTCGAATGCCGGTCCCTCGGTGGCCAGACCCCTGTCCAGCGTCCGGGCCGTCCGGATGACGTCGGTGAACACGGACTGGGCGCGTTTGAAGGCGAGCAGCTTGCGCAGGTCGTCCGCGTGCTCTGCCGAGTAACGGCGGTCGACCCCCTCGACGGCCTCGCGCCACTGCCGGATCACCCGGCGTTCCTGGGCCGCCGGGTAGCGCATCAGGTAGAGGTGCGTGGCCAGGTCGTACAGCGGGTCGCCGAACATCGCCAGCTCCCAGTCGATCGTCCACAGCCGGCGTTCGGCGTCCACGATGAAGTTCTCGCGGTGGAGGTCGGCGTGCAGCAGGCAGAACGGGCGGTCGGTCAGGCCGGACACCTGTTTGCGGAGGTTCCTGAACGAGTCGTCGTTCAGGCCGAGGTCGTGGAACAGGCCGGCGAAGCGGGGCAGGTTCCGCCGGTACACCCGCTCCTCGGTGAACAGCACCAGCCGTTCCAGGAAGCCGGCGCTGTCCGCCTCGTCGGCCCGGTCGGCGAGCCGGCACGTCCGCTCGGCGGTCAGGGAGTCGGGCTGGACGGCGGCCAACTGGCCGAAGAGTGAGACGATCTGCCGGACGAGCGGCTCGGGAACCTCCGTGCCGGAGCCGTACAACTGGCCCAGCGTGTGGCCCTCGACGAACCGCTGGAGGCGGACGGAACCCGCCTGGATCAGCTCGGGGATGCCGTCGACGCGGCCCTCCAGCGACAGGAGCAGTTCCTCCTCGGAGGCGAAGCACCGCCGGTCGAACCACAGCAGGTCGGGCCGGGGCTCCCGGCACTTCCAGCGGACCTTCCCGGCCGTTCCGGTCCCGTCCGGCAGGGGGAAGACGTACGTCTCGTGGTGGTAGCCGTGGAGCGGGCCCTCGACCGCGTCCGCGTCGCCACTCGCCTCGACGGCGCGCAGCAGGGCCGGGGTGGCCGATTGGGGTGACATGGACCGTTCTCTCACGTGAGACCGCAACCAATGAGGAAAAGGGGAGCAGGTTACTCCCCGCCGAGTGCGCATGGTGCCAGAAGTTTCCTTCCGCTCACCTCGCGCCGTTCCTTGAACGTATGACCCACCCTTCGCCCGAAAGCGGCTGCCGGGTGAGCGCACCAGCCACGATGCCGAGTACCCGAGGGCGCCCCCGTATCCCGTTCTCGTCCGCTTTCCCAACCGCTGCCGCCTCTGCCACCCCCTCCCCCATCCCGTCGGCCATCCCGTCGCCGGTCCCCTCGGCCATCCCCTCGGCCATCCCCTCGGCGGTCCCTCAGTTCCGGTCGCGCAGGATCGACAGCACGGTTTCCAGGGAGGTCACCACGTCCTCGGCGCCCGCGTCGCGCAGGAGTTTCTCCTTGCGTTCGTTGCGCGCGTAGCCGAGGAAGGGGACTCCGGCCCGCTGTGCGGCCTGGAGGTCGGAGGGGGCGTCGCCGATCATCAGCGCCGCGGACGGGGCGGCGCCGAGGGCGTTCAGGGCCCGGTTGAGGCAGTGCGGGTCCGGCTTGAGGTGGTGCAGGTCCTCGGTGCGGCCGTAGATGTTGGGGGCGAAGCAGTCGGTCAGGTCCCGGCTTGCCAGGTAACGGGTCGCCGTCTGAGGGGAGTTGTTCGTGGTGATCGCCAGGCGGGCGCCGACGGCGCTCCAGGTCCGGATCAGCGGATCGGCGTAGGCGGTGGGCCAGGCGGAGATCACCGCCTTCAGCTCCTGCTGGGTGAACCGTGCCTCCAGCTCCGTCACCAGATCGCTGCGCGGGCGGCGCCGGTTGACCGCGTGCAGCACCACCATCGGATCGGGGTGCATCCGCTCCTCGTCGGTCAGCAGCCCGTGCATGCCCTGCCGTTCGAGCCATTCGACCAGGTCCCGGGCCACCCGCTCCGCCGAATGCCCCGCGAACAGCCGGCAGACGGGGCCGTCGAAGTCGAAGAGCACGAAGCGGGCGCGCGTGACCGCGTCCCTGAGCTTCGCCGTCCGTGTCGCCACCGCTTCGGTCGTCCGTGTCGCCACCGCTTCGGCCCGCGCCGTTTCAGAAGTCACTAGGAGAGTTTCAGGTCCGTGGTGATGGTTTCCCAGAGGGCGTCGAACCACTTCTGCGATTCCTCCACGAACGTGGCGTCGCGCCCGCCCGCCCGCTTCTCGAAGGAGAAGAGCAGGGACGTCGAGCCGATCGCGTCGTACAGATCCAGGACCTCGCTCTCCACGGTCTCCTCGCGCTGGGCGATCATGTAGTACGCGATCAGCGCCTCGGAGTCGTTGAGCAGGTACAGCTTCAGCGGCGGGGTGAACGGCAGCGCGCGGAAGGTCACGCTGACGTCGATGCCATGGGAGGCGCGCAGGGCCTGGAGGTTGTGCCGCAGTACGAGCACCTGGGCGTTGCGCTGGTCCAGCCACCGCTTGTGGACGGCGTCCTCCTCCTCGTCCTGGCCGTTCACCGGAACCGGGAACGCCAGCGTGATGTCCCGGGAAGGCAGCAGAATGCGGACGTCGATCGACTGGGGATGGAGTCTGCCGTCGTGGATCTGCCGGACGGGTTCGCTGAGCGCCACCATCAGCGTCTCCGCCGTGAGGCAGGCCGCGTCGATCCGTACGTGCGGCACGGCGAACGCCTCGGTGAGGCGGGGGGCGAGCCCGACCATCGTGGGCTGCGGACCGTCCCGGATGGGAGCGACCTCGGCGATCCGCGGCGGACTCCCCTTGCTGACATTGCTGAGCAGGCCGTCCGTCTGGAGCAGGCCGAGGGCCTGGCGGACCGTGCCGCGTTCCACGCCGAACTCGTCGGCCAGTTCGGCCTGGGTGGGCAGGCGGTCGCCCGCCTTGAGTTCGCCGGTGCGGATGCGCTCCCGGAGGGTGTCGGCGATCTGCTGCGGCGAGAGCCTTCTGCTGTCGTTCACGGCCACGTTCTCCTGAGTCACGACCAAACGCTACAACTGCCGCCTACCTATGGGCAGTTGTTTGAAAGTTGTTTATGGCTACCGGCCAAGTGGGGACAACTTAAGCATAGTTGGTAACCAACCTGGCCAAGTTGGCGGAAGTTTTGCCTCCCCATCGTGACCGGTCCCCCCGCCGGCCCTCCTTCCACAGCAGGAGGAACCTCCATGCCCGTCATCGCCCTCCTCTCCGCCGTCTTCGTCGTCGGCTTCGAGCAGTTCGCCCAGTGGCAGTACGGACCGTCCGGCCTCGTCGGACTGCTCCTGCTGGCCATCGGGATCAAGGCCAAGAGCCCGACGTGCAGCTCCATCGGGGCGGTCGTACTCGCCCTGATGGTCACGGGCCCGGCCCTGTGACCTGCGAGGCACCGCATCCGGGGGACCTCAGCCCGAGAGCAGCAGCTCGGAGCTGATGGTCTCCCACAGCGCGTCGAACCACAGACGGGACTGCTCCACGGACGCCGTGTCACGCGGCTCCGCCCCCTGGTCGAAGGAGAAGAGCGTGGAGCGGGTGCCCTGGACGTCGTAGAGCTGGAGCCGCTCATAGTCGACCTCCTCCTCACGCCGGGCGGGCGCGTAGTAGGCGAAGAGGGCCTCCGCGCCGTTGAGCAGGTAAAGCTTCACCGGTGGCGCCCCGACGGGGGCCGGGAAGGGCAGGTCGATGTCACCGCTCGGCAGCAGCACCCGGACGGCCAGCCTGGCCCGGGTGGGCGTACGCTCGCCGGCCCGCAGTTCACCGGACCTGATCCGGCTGCGCAGCTCATCGACCACCTCCCGGTGCGACCTCGGCGGCCGAGGCGGCCCAGGCGACCGAGGTGGCCTCTTCCGCCGGTCGGCGGCGGCGTGTTCCGGCTCCACGTCCGAACACTACAACTTCCCGCCATCTTTGGGCAGTTGCCGGACAGGTGGTTATGAGTTGCCCCAACCTGGAGATAACTAGGAATGAGTTGGTCACCAACTTGCACAACATGGTTGCACTTACCGGGGGTTGGCTGCCTGAGTGACGCCTGTGATCCGGGTGCTGGTCTGGTCCGGTCGCTGGTCGGGGTGTCGGGGCGGGCGGTCCTCATCGGGGTTCGCCTTATCGTCCCGAAGGAGGGACCTTCATGCCGCTCTTCGCCCTCGCCGTCGCCGCCCTCGCCATCGGTTTCGAGCAGCTCGTCCAGTGGAAGTACGGGCCGATGGGCATCATCGCGTTCGTCGCGCTGTCCGTCGGTCTCAAGGCCAAGAACACCACGATCAGCGGCATCGGGGCCGTGATCCTCGTGATGCTGCTCGCCCAGTCCGGCTGACCGGACGCAGCCGTCCGCCAGCCCGGCCGACCGGGCTCTCCTCCGGAGGGGAGCCGGGAGCCCGGTCGGTCCGCACCACCGCACCACCGGATCAACGGTCCAACGGTCCAACGGTCCAACGGTCCAACGGTCCAACGGTCCAACGGTCCAACGGTCCAACGGTCCAACGGTCCAACGGTCCAACGGTCCAACGGATCAACGGTCCAACGGATCAACAATCACAACTGAATCGCTACGGAGTCGGAGATCACGGGGAGCCGCCCGGTACCCGCACGGAAGGAGGGCGTGGACAACGCACGGAACGGCAGCGGTGGTTCAGAAGATGTCCGGGCACCACGGTCGCCTGGACGTGCGCAGCAGGGCGTCGGCGATGGAGGCGGCGCCCTCTTGCCGTTCCCGGACCCGGCCGAGCGCCACGAGCCGCTCCGCGGAGTCGTCACCGAGCCAGAGGGTCGCCAAGTCGGCGATGGACAGCGTGAGTTGGGCGTCCTCGGTGGTCCGGGCGCAGGTCGCGGTGCCGTCCGCGGCGGCCCGCAGCAGGTAACGGCCGCCGTCCGGCCCGCTCTCGTCCGTCACCTCCAGGACGAGCGTCCCGGCGGCGGCGTACGTCCGTGCCTCCAGGGCCCGTTCGACGTCCAGGATGCGCACCCACAGCCAGTCCGACTGGGTGGTGATGCGGGCGGCCCGCGGGTCCGGCAGGAACTGCGGCAGCAGGTCGTCGGGGGCGCGGCGGCCCGTCCTGACCCGGGTGATCCAGTCGATCGAGCACAGGTACTGCCACAGGGCGCGCTCCGCCGCCGGCGTCACCGCGAGCAGCCAGTTCACGGTGGCGGTGTTCTGCGGCTGGTTGGAGTCGTCCCAGTTGTCGTCGGACTCGTAGGAGACCAGGCCCTCGATCTCGCCGGACGCCGAGCGGTACTGCGCGTAGAAGGGTTCCTTCCAGGGGTCGGCGCTCAGGCGGAGCACGCCGGTGCCGATCTGCCACCAGCGGTCGTCGCGGCTGATGGCGCCGGGCCGGTCGCGCCGGAAGCGGTCGTGCAGGGCGGGGCCCGCGCGGCGTACGTCATCGGCGTCCACGAGGTCGACGCGGCCGCCGTCGGCGGGGCCCGCCCAGCGGGGGTCGAGGCCCGTGCGGGCCACGTCGACGGTCCACTCGGTGGTGGTGGTGACGGGGCCGAAGCCGTAGCGGCCGTAGATCGGGTACTCGGCGGCGATCAGCGTCGCGACGACCTCGCCGCGGGCCCTCGCCGCCGCCAGGTCGGTCTCCATCATGCGGGTGAGGAGGCCGCGGCGGCGGTGCGTGGGGGAGACCGTCACGCTGGAGATCGCGTCCGCGGGGACGGTGGCGCCGCCTACGACGGTGAGCTGCTGGGGGAACGAGCGGAACGTCGCCACGCAGCGGTTGCCGTCGTACGCGCCCTGGGTACGCGGCAGGACCAAGCCCGCGCCTCTCGCCTCGGTCTCCTCCTTGGACACCGCCGGGGGGCGGAGGAAGCCGGTGTTCAGGGCGCGTAGCCAGTCCGGGATGTCCTCGGGGGTGAGGGTTCGGATGAGGGGGGCCTCGGGGGCTTCGGGGGTGTTGTGCGGGGTCATGGGGCCACGCTAGGTGTACGGCGGTGGGGTGTCGCGGGGATTTCGTCCCCGCCGGGTCGCTTGCCGCGGGGTTGCTTGCGGGTCGCTTGCAGGTCGCTTGCAGGTCGCTTGCCGCGGGGGCTCGGCGGGGGGCTCGGTGCGTACGGGGCTGCGCCCCGCCCCTGCTCTCGGTCGTCGGCCGGCTGTCCCCCGGTGGGGGCTTGTCGCGCAGTTCCCCGCGCCCCTGAAAGTCCCCGGCGTTCCGGGGCTTTGCCCTCGCCCCTGCTCGCCGTCGTCGGCCGGCCGTCCCCCCGTGGGGGCTTGTCGCGCAGTTCCCCGCGCCCCTCAAAGTCCCCCTCGTTCCCGGGCTTCGCCCCCGCCCCTGAGCCCGTGCCCCTGGGGCTTCCAGTCCTCAGAAGGTTGCTCGGATTTCTCCTACCTCTTGGGAGCCGCCCCGGAGGGGGGTGTGGAGGGACTGGAGGAGGACGGGTGAGGTCGCGTTCAGGTGGGTCAGGGCTTGGGCCAGGACCGCGGGGAGGGCCCGGGTCGCGCCGTCGTCGAGTTTGAAGGCGAGGGCGCGGCCGTCCGGCAGGGCCACCGCCTGGACCGCTTCGGCGCCCATCTTGGACAGCGCCCCCGGAATCTCCCGCATCACCCACGTGTCGGGCCGCCCGGTGCCCGCCACGTACTCGGGGTGGGCCCGCATGGCGTCGGCGACGCGGCGTTCCGCGGTGCCGGGCGCGGCGAGGACGAAGTGGCGGAAGGCGCGGGCGAGTCCGGTCAGGGAGATGGCCATGAGCGGCGCCCCGCAGCCGTCCGTACCGACCGCGGCGACCCGCTCCCCCGCCGCCTCCTCGACCACCATGCGGATGAGCCGCTGGAGCGGGTGCCCGGCGTCGAGGTAGGACTCGGTGGGCCAGCCGCGCCGCACGCAGGCCGCGAGCATCGCGGTGTGCTTGCCGGAGCAGTTCATGGCGACCCGGTCCCGTACGGCGCCGGAGGCGAGGTAGGTCTCCGCCTCCACGGGGTCCAGCGGCAGGTCGGGCGGGCACTGGAGCCGGTCGGCGGTCAGCCCGTGCTCGACCAGCATCTTCCGCACCAGGTCACGGTGGAAAAGTTCGCCGGAGTGGCTGGCGGCGGCGAGGGCGAGGCGTTCCTCGGACAGGTCGAGGCCCGCGCGCAGGACGCCGGCCGCCTGCATCGGCTTGTTGGACGAGCGGGGGAAGACCGGCGCGGTCACGTCACCGAGCGCCAGCTCCACCGTCCCGTCGGCGGCCAGCAGCACCAGGCTGCCGCGATGGCGGCCCTCGACGAACCCGGAGCGTACGACCTCGGCGAGGACCGGCGGGGCCGCGTGAGGCAGCCCGCCCGGCAGGACGGAGGGAGTGGAGAGGGCAGATGGGGTGGAGGGAGTGGAGGGGGTGGAGGGGGTGGAGGGAGTGGAGGGGGTGGCGTCCGGGGTGGACGGGTCCTCGGGTGTGCGAGGGGCGACGGACATCGGCGCTGCCTTCCGGAACGGGACCCGCCCAGAGAGCGCCGGCCGGGCCGGACCCGGAGAGCACCGCCATCGCGGAGCGAGCCCGCACCGGGCAGGCCCGACCCGGACCGCGCCCACCACCGCGGAGCGAGCCCGCGCCGCCAGGTCCCTGCGCAACCCCGAGCCCGGAACCAGCCGGGTCCGGGAGCAACCCCCGGCCCCGGAGCCGCCAGGCCCCAGCGCCCCCAGGTCCCACCGCCCCCAGGTCCCAGCGCTGCTCCCAGCCCCGAAGCCGTCGGGCCCCGGCGCCTGACGGCCCCCGGATCGCCTCAGCCCCCGGATCACCGGAGCCACCGCGTCACCGGAGCCACCGCGTCACCGGAGCCACTGCGTCACCGGAGCCACCGCGTCGCATGAGCCACCGCGTCACCCGAGCCGCGTCACGTCGCCGCCGCCGCCTCACATGAGCAGGTCGTCTACTTGCGCTTCGCCCTCACGGTACCTGCGGGCGATCTCCGCGCTGCAGTCGTCCGCCGTGCGCTGAAGCTGCTGGCGCTGCCGGGAGACCTGCTGTTCGTAGCGGACGAGACGGCCGAGGCCCGCGCCCAGTTCGTCGTCGGTCCGGGCCTCCAGGTCGGACAGCTCCACCTCGGCGAGCATGTCGGCGGCGAGTGCCCGGTACTCCTCGCTGTGCGGCGTGCCCACGGTGACATGGCGGGCCGAGGAGCGGGAGCGGGCCGGGGCGTCCGTGAGGATCTCCGAGAGCCGCTCGACGACGGACGGCTCCCGGGCGGCCAGGAACGGCCGGGGCCCGGCGGCCGGGCCGGGCGTCCGGCGCTCCCGGCGGCGCGCCAGTTCCGCGCGCAGGATGTCGATCCGCCCCTGGAGAAGCCGCCGCACATAGCTGAGGTCGGCCTCGTCCCGCTGGGCGTCCCGGCGCAGGGTCCGCAGTTCGGGCAGCCGCAGTACGGCGAGACCGGGCCGGCCGGCGTCGGCGGGCAGCGGTTCGCCGCCGGTGCGCTGCACCGGGGGCCGGGACGCGGCCCGGCCCGCCCGTGCGCTCGCGCGGGTCAACGACACGGCGCCGGGCTGCCGCCCTGTACTCGGTGTGCTCATGTGCCTCTACCGTCCCCTCGACCGGCGCGGTCCATCCACCGGATGCACCGCAACACCCCGCATGGTGCCACCCCGGATGGTCGCTATGTAACCGAGTGCCCCCGATCGGCCCCAGATGGGGGGTTGGTTACGTCCGGAAATCACGCGAAGGGCCCGCACGGCGCCCCGCCGGCCGGGCACGGCATCATGGTCGGCATGCGTGCGGTGGTGCAGAGGGTGGACGGCGCGAGCGTCGTCGTGGACGGCGAGACGGTCGGCGAGATCAGCGGCGAGGGACTCTGTGTCCTGGTCGGGGTCACGCACGAGGACACCAAGGAGAAGGCGGCCCAACTCGCCCGGAAACTGTGGTCCGTCCGGATGCTGAGCGAGGAGCGCTCCTGCTCCGACATCGACGCCCCGCTGCTGGTCATCAGCCAGTTCACGCTCTACGGCGACGCCCGCAAGGGCCGCCGCCCCACCTGGAACGCCGCCGCCCCCGGCGATGTCGCCGAGCCGCTGGTCGAGGAGGTCGTGGCACAGCTCCGGGCGCTCGGCGCCACCGTGGCCACCGGCCGGTTCGGCGCGCAGATGCGCGTCTCGCTCACGAACGACGGCCCGTTCACCGTCCTCCTGGAGATGTGACCCCGTAACGGGCCTCCGTAACGGGCCTCCGTAACGGGCCTCCGTAGGGGGCCTCCGTAGGGGGCCTGCCGGGGCTTGCTACGGCTCGACCACGACCTCCTGCGCCGCCGCCGTCGAGTCCGCCGTCAGCGGAGCGTCCACCGGAACGTTCCGCTTCACCAGGGCGAGGGCGATCGGGCCCAGCTCGTGATGGCGTACGGCCGTGGTGATGAAGCCGACCTTGCGGCCCTCGGGACCGTCGGCCGTCAGGCGCAGCTCGGTGCCGTGCGCGGGCAGGTGGACCTCGCTGCCGTCGAGGTGGAGGAAGACCAGCCGGCGCGGGGGCTTGCCCAGGTTCTGGACGCGGGCGACGGTCTCCTGGCCGCGGTAGCAGCCCTTCTGGAGGTGCACGGCGGTGCCGATCCAGCCCAGCTCGTGCGGGATGGTGCGGTGGTCGGTCTCGAAGCCGAGGCGGGGCCGGTGCTGTTCGACGCGCAGCGCCTCGTGAGCGAGGAGTCCGGCGGGCGGGCCGGCCGTCTGCGCGTAGGAGTCGAGGTCGGCGCGCGGCAGGAAGAGATCACGGCCGTACGGCGTCTCGCGGACGACGACGCCCTCGGGGACCTCGGCGATCGAACCGGCCGGGAGGTGGACCACCGCGAAGTCGGCGGTGCGGTCGGCGACGTCGACGCGGTAGAAGAACTTCATCGACTCCAGGTACGCGATCAGCGCTTCCTGGGTGTCCGGTTCCGTGTGCATCCACACCGTCGTGCCGTCGTCGACGAGGTAGAGGGCGTGCTCGATGTGGCCGTTCGCGGAGAGGATCAGCGCCTCGGTGGCCCGGCCCGCCGGGAGGTCGGTGACGTGCTGGGTGAGCAGCAGGTGCAGCCAGGAGAGCCGGTCGTCGCCGGTGACGGTGACGACACCGCGGTGCGAGAGGTCCACGAAGCCGAGACCGTCGGCGAGGGCACGCTGCTCGCGGAACAGGTCGCCGTAGTGCGCGGCGACGCCTTCGTCCACGCCCTCGGCGGGAACGGCGCCGGGCAGGGACAGGAGGGAGCTCTTCATGGACATACACACTACGACCGTGGGCTCGTCATTTTTATTTCTGCGGGCCCGAAGGGTCACGCAACGGCCATTTCCGCGGACCCGGACGGTCACGCAACGGCCATTTCCGCGGACCCGGACGGTCACGCAACGGCCATTTCCGCGGACCTGGACGGTCACGCACCGCTCACTTCTGCCGGGCCGCGCAGTCCTCGCAGCGCCCGAAGATCGCGAAGTGCTTCATGTCCGTCTCGAAGCCGAAGGTGTCCCGCAGCTTCGCGGTGAACTCCGCGGCGACCGAGACGTCGGCCTCGATGACGTTCGTGCAGTCCCGGCAGACCAGGTGGATGTGGTGGTGCCGGTCGGCCAGGTGGTAGGTCGGCGCGCCGTGCCCGAGGTGGGCGTGGCTGACCAGCCCCAGCTCCTCCAGGAGCTCCAGCGTGCGGTAGACGGTCGAGATGTTGACCCCCGACGCCGTCT
Source organism: Streptomyces sp. NPDC007084 (assembly GCF_040703595.1). Lineage (NCBI taxonomy): Bacteria > Bacillati > Actinomycetota > Actinomycetes > Kitasatosporales > Streptomycetaceae > Streptomyces > Streptomyces sp. NPDC007084. The sequence goes on along the minus strand of NZ_JBEYFY010000008.1, from coordinate 63,865 downwards.
TCCTCACTTCCACGAGGATGTCGTCGGGGGACGCGTGCTCCAGGGTGTCCACTGCTTCGAGGACAAGCTGACGCTGCGGCGTCAGCCGGTAGCCGCGCTGCCTGAGGTCGCTCTTCCAGTCGGTGCTCACCACACTGGAAGTCTAGGACCATCGGCCACACGAGCGGGGGCCGCCGAACCGGACTGGTGAACGAAAGCGGCACTCACGCCGAGCCGTACGGCCGTTCGGCGGCCTGCCCGAGGAATTCGGCGGCCTACTTGAAGGCGGCCTACTTGAAGAACGCGATGCCGTCGTCCGGCATGTCGTCGGGCAGCTCCTTGGCCCAGCGCTCGACGTCCTCCGGGGTGACCGTCTTCTTCAGGTGACCGGACATGTAGGGGCGCAGCTCGACCTCGGGGGTCTGCTTCTCGCCGACCCACATGAGGTCGCTGTTCACATAGCCGTACAGCCGCTTGCCGCCGCTGTAGGGGCCGGACGCGGCGGTGCGCGCCACGGCGTCGGTGACCAGGTCGATCTGCGGCTTCTTGTCGGCGAGTTCGCCGTACCAGATCTCCACGACACCGTCGTCGCGCGTCATCACGACCTCGACCTTGCGGTCGGCGTCGACGCGCCAGAAGCCGGTCTCGGTCTCCAGCGGACGGACCTTGTTGCCCTCCGCGTCGAGCACCCAGCTGTGCGAGCGGTACTCCAGGAAGTTCCGGCCGTCGTGGCTGAAGCTGACCTCCTGCCCGAAGTTGCACTTCTCGGAGCCGGGGAAGTCGTGCACGCCGACTCCGGCCCAGTCGCCGAGCAGGAAGGCAAGGGGGACCAGGTCCTTGTGGAGGTCCGAGGGGATCTCGATCATGAGCTGAACAGTTCCTTGATGGGGGTCAGCGCTGGCCCTGGTACAGCTTCTTCACGGTCAGCCCGGCGAAGGCGAGCACGCCGACGCAGACCAGGACCAGAAGGGTTTCGAAGAAGATCTCCACGGGTGCTCCTCGGTGAGCGGAACGGGGTCCCCCGCCCGGCGCTGCCGCGACCGGGGACGTACACAAGGCCGGGCCCCAGCTTACGCGGCCGGGGCCCGCCGCTCTCTTTCAGGTACACCCCCGGGAAGTTTCGGATACACCCCCCGGGAAGTCCGGCCGCCACTTCCCGGGGGTGTACCGGCGTCAGCCGAGGAGCTGGCTCTGGAGCACCACCGTCTGCCGGAACGGCACGGCCGGGGCGAGCCCCTCGCGGGACTGGACGACCAGGGCGATGGTGTCCCCGGCCGACAGATAGGCCTCACGGACCTGCTCGGGGCCGTACGGCTTGCTCTCGGTGTACGCGTACCGGGTGACGTCGTCGACCTCGGACGCCGCCGGGAAGCGCTGGTCGCGCTCGGTCGTGACGGCGCCGGTGAGCCCGTACTGCGGGGTGTCGTAGTTGGCCAGCTTGGTGGAGACCAGCTCCTCCGCGACGGCGGCGGTGTCGAACTGGAGCAGGTAGATCCGCGTGCGCGTGCCGTCCGGGGTGCTCCAGCCGCGCGCCGCGATGTGCCGCACCGCGTAGTCGGTCAGCATCTGGCCGATCGTCTCCCGGTCGCCCTTCTCGGCGTACTGGGACAGGAAGGCCTTCGCCGGGAGCCAGCCGTCGGTGCCGCGCAGCGAGGCGTCCGCCGTTGCGCCCTTCGGCGCGGGGAGCAGCAGCGCGCGCAGGTCGGCGGAGTGCACGCCCGTCTTGTCGGGGGCGGCGAAGGGGGCCGGGCTGCCGGAGGGCAGCGGCGGCTTCGCGATCGCCGGGTAGTCCCAGCGCCCGTCGGCCTTGGTCGACAGACCGGGTACGTCGTTCCGCTCCATGCGCGTGATGCCGTACGCCGTGGACGCGCCGACCGCCGCGAACACCACCGTGGCGGCGGTCCAGCGCAGCACCGCGCGCAGCACCCGGCGGTCCTTGACGGCCTTGACCGGGGGCTCCTGGGCCGCGTCCGCCACGAGGCTCGGGGCGTCGGCCGGCCGCCGGTCCGGCGCGGGTCCCACGTCGTCGCCCGATACCGTCTGCGCCGCCTGAGCCGCCTGCGCCGTCTGAGCTGCCTGCGCCGTCTGAGCTGCCTGCGCTGTCTGAGTCGCCTGCTCGGTCATACCGCCTCTCCCGGTTCCTGGATGCGGTCGAGCTGCTCGCGGAGCAGTTTGGCGACCCCCTTGGTGTTCATCGGCCTGGCCGCGTACGCGACGGCTTCGACCAGCACGTCGCCCTGGTAGGCGGAGCAGATCATCATGTCGAGCTTCTGCTTCTTGTCCTTGGGCGGCAGGAAGCACTTGGCGTTCTTGTGGCCCTCGATCCGCGGTCCGGAACGGAAGATCTCCAGGGCGTCGAGGACCCCGTTCTGGAACGTCGACATGTTCCGCACGGCCCGCCTGTCCTCGATCTGGGCGAGCTGGACGCTGACGGTGAAGGTGCCGTCGTTCCCCCGCGTGGAGCCGTTGTAGAGGTAGCTGCGCATCGCCATGCCCTTGGTGTGCTGCTTGTCGATCTGCTTCTCGATCTGAAGCCGCTGGGAGCGGGGCAGGCCGCGGACCGACTCCTTGCGCAGGGCGGTGGCCGCGCCTCCGCTGAGCGCGGTGTCGGAGCCGAACCGGGTCATGTCGGGACCCTGGGCGTAGTCGTCGCCGTACGGCACCAGCATCGCGGCGAGCGGGGACGCCGGTTTCGGCTTACCCGCGTCCGCCTTCGCGGTCTTCGGGAACTTCCAGACCGGGGCGCCCGCGTCACGGTCGGCGTCCTGAACGCTCACCACGGTCCAGGCGCCGCCCGCGACGACGGCGCCGACGAGCAGCAGGGCACCGGCGACGGCGGCGACACGGCCGCGCCGCCCCGGCTTCCCGCCGGGCGCGGTGCTCTCCGCGCTTTCCGAGGTCGGCAAGCTCTCCGGGGCCTCCGCACTCCGCGGACTCTCCGGGGTCTCCGCGCTCTGCGGGCTCTCCGGGCTCTCCGGGTTGGTGGGTAGCTCGCTCACAGCCGCTCCAACTGACGCTTGGCCAGGTCCATGATCTCCGTCTTCGGGATCGGCTTGGAATCGAAGACCCAGATCTCCAGGGCGATGTCGCCGCGTGCGGCCGCCGCCTGCGCCTTGTAGAGCGGCAGGTAACCGGGCTTCGTCTCCGGCTTGAAGAGGTAGACCATGCCGTTGCCCGAGCCGGGAACACCCCAGCTCCGGGTGTCGTCCACGTTCCACCGGCCCGCCCGGTCGAAGGCGGCGAGCCTCTCGTTCTGGCGGTACTGCACCAGCCGGATCTGGGTGTTGTGGTGGCCCTGGCTCCAGGTGACGCCCGCGCCCCGGCGGAACTCGGCCCTGATCAGATCGCCGAACTCCCGGTCGGAATTCTTCAGGGAGCCGGCGTACTCGGCCAGGTCGAGCCAGCCGTCCTCCTCGGGCGCCCAGTCCGGCTCCTTCGCGCCCTTGGGCCGCGGCAGCAGCAGCTTGCGCAGGTCGCCGTCCGTCTTGACCCGGTGGTCCTGGGCGGCGGACAGCGGCTCGGGGCCGGCGCCCTCGGCCTGGGCGACCACCGGCTGGGACAGCGGCGGCAGCTTGGTGGGCGCGCGGCCGGCCTGGACGACGAAGCCGGTGCAGGTGCCGGCCACGAGACCGAGCACGGCGGCCGTTGCGATCAGCAGGGCGGTACGCCCCCGCCGGCGCCGGGCACGCGGCTCGGCGGAGCCGTCCGCCACGGCGGCCTGCGCGGACTCACCGGCGCCGGCCATCGGCGCGTCGTCGGACACACGCGGTCTTTCCGGTGTTCCGGACCCTTCGGGTACTTCCAAGACGTCCCCCCACAGAACGTGAAGCGTGGATTCCGTATCCGCGCGCACAGGAGACCCATGGCCCCCGCATGGGGTTGCGCCGAGGATGATCACGATCCGGCATACGGAGGGTGCCGACGCCCCGGCATACGATGACGGCCATGGCGAACAAGCTCGTGATCAAGGTGACGGCCGGTGCCGACGCCCCGGAACGCTGCTCCCAGGCCTTCACGGTCGCCGCGGTGGCCGTGGCCAGTGGCGTGGAGGTGTCCCTCTGGCTGACCGGCGAGTCCGCCTGGTTCGCGCTGCCGGGCCGGGCCGCCGAGTTCGAGCTGCCGCACGCGGCGCCGCTGCCCGATCTGATCGACGCGATCCTGGCGGCCGGCCGCATCACCCTGTGCACCCAGTGCGCGGCCCGCCGCGACATCACCGAGAAGGACGTCCTGGAGGGCGTACGGATCGCGGGGGCGCAGGTGTTCGTGCAGGAGGCTATGACGGACGGGACCCAGGCACTCGTCTACTGACGGGACAGGGCTTACGGGGGTACCGACGAGACAGGGCTTGCGGGGCCCGCTACAAGCGGGGCTTGCGGCGGAGGTCCACCCAGAGGCAGAAGGGGTGGCCCGCCGGGTCGAACAGCACCCGTACGTCGTCCTGGGGCTGATGGTCGGCGAGCCGGGCGCCCAGCTCGACGGCCCGCTCGGTCTCCTCGGCGAGGTCGTCGACCTCGATGTCGAGGTGCACCATCATCCGCTGGTCACCGGGGCCCGCAGGCCACACCGGCGGGGTGTAGAGCGGTTCGGTCTCGAAGGCGAGGGCGGTGCCCTCGAAGGGCGGGCCGATGAGCACCCAGTGCGGCTCCTCGGCGCGCACGACATAGCCGAGCAGCCGCTGGTAGAACTCGGCCAGCTTGTGGGCGTCGGGTGCGTCCAGCACCACCGTGGACAACCTCGTACGCGACATATCAGCTCTCCGGGCCGTACCGCTTGCCTGCCGTCACCACTGCCGTCGTCACTGCCGTCGTCACCACTGCCGTCGTCACCCCTGCCATCGCCGGCACCGCCATCACGTGACCACTGCCCTCGTGACCGCTGCCGCCGGCGTCACTACTGCTGTCGTCGTTTCTTGCCGTCCAGCTCGTCCCACCACTCGTCGGACTTGTCGTCGCCGGACGGGTCGTCCCACCACCGGTCCTCGGGCCCGCGCCGGTTGGCGACCATCGCGGCGACCGGCGGGATGACCATGGCCACCACGCACATCGCGACGGCGGCCGGCACCGACCAGATCCGTACGACGCCCCAGGCGAGGACGAACAGCGCGATGCACGTCCCCATCATGACGAAGTACACGTGACGCCTGCGTGCGTACATGCCTCCAGCGTAGGCCCGGACCTCCCGTCCGGCGCAGTGCCCCGGAGGCCTCCCGGCGCGGGCGGGCACGCCGAAGGGCCGCACCCCGGTCCGGTGAGCGTCCAACCCCCGGGGGTGCGGCCCTTCGACTGTTCGGCAGGCTGCCGTCAGGGACGGCGGCCCGTTGTTCAGACGGCGATCGCGACCTCGGCGAGGCCGCCCGTCTGCGCGACGACCGTGCGGTCGGCGGTGCCGCCGGGGACCAGCGCCCGGACGGTCCAGGTGCCCTCGGCCGCGTAGAAGCGGAACTGGCCCGTGGCGGAGGTGGGCACCTCCGCGGTGAACTCGCCGGTCGAGTCCAGCAGACGGACGTAGCCCGTCACCGGCTCGCCGTCGCGGGTCACCTGCCCCTGGATCGTCGTCTCACCGGGCTTGATCGCCGAGGCGTCGGGGCCGCCGGCCTTCGCTCCACACATATGTCAGTTCCGTCCTTCAGGCCGTGGGATTACTTGTTGGCGCCCAGCTCGATCGGCACGCCGACGAGGGAGCCGTACTCGGTCCAGGAGCCGTCGTAGTTCTTGACGTTCTCGACACCGAGCAGCTCGTGCAGCACGAACCAGGTGAGCGCGGAACGCTCACCGATGCGGCAGTACGCGATGGTGTCCTTGGCGAGGTCGACCTGCTCCTCGGCGTACAGCTCCTTCAGCTCGTCGTCCGACTTGAAGGTGCCGTCGTCGTTGGCGTTCTTCGACCACGGGATGTTGCGGGCGCTCGGCACGTGGCCCGGACGCTGCGACTGCTCCTGCGGCAGGTGCGCCGGCGCGAGCAGCTTGCCGCTGAACTCGTCGGGCGAGCGGACGTCGACCAGGTTCTGCGAGCCGATCGCGGCGACGACGTCGTCACGGAAGGCGCGGATCGAGGTGTCCTGCGGCTTGGCCTTGTACGTCGTCGCGGCACGCTCGGGCACCTGCGAGCCGTCGACCAGGTCGCGGGAGTCCAGCTCCCACTTCTTGCGGCCGCCGTCGAGGAGCTTCACGTTCTCGTGGCCGTAGAGCTTGAAGTACCAGTAGGCGTAGGACGCGAACCAGTTGTTGTTGCCGCCGTAGAGCACGACCAGCGTGTCGTTGGCGATGCCCTTCGCCGAGAGGAGCTTCTCGAAGCCCTCCTGGTCGATGAAGTCACGGCGGACCGGGTCCTGGAGGTCCTTCGTCCAGTCGATCCGGATGGCGTTGCGGATGTGGTTCTTCTCGTAGGCCGAGGTGTCCTCGTCGACCTCGACGACGACCACGTTCGGGTCGTCCAGGTGGTCCTGGACCCAGTCGGCGTCTACCAGGACGTCCGTGCGGCTCATGCTCGTTCTCCTCCGGGGCAGTTGCGGCGAGGTGATGCGTGATGCGTTGGAGAGGGGTGCGCGCTGGTGCGGGCCGGTCAGGGCCGCACGGCGCAAGGGTGGCCCTGACGAGAGAGGTCCAAGGGCCCGGCGCGCGGAAGACCGGAACGCTTCCGCTCAGAAGGTGCGACAGAGCATGGCGGCGACGCGGCACAGGTCGACTGCCCGCCGCTTCGTGAGATCCGCCTGTCGCTTCATGCGTCCGATCGTAGGGACGGACAGGCGGGCATGTCACCGGCGTGTCGCATACTGAGACGCGATCGTCCGTATTGTGATACGAAAAGGGGGCCGGCCCCGTCGCCGCACGGGTCCCGCCCCGCCTGCCCGTCTTCACGCCGATCGCGCATCTGCGGTGCGGACATCGCCGTCTCGCTCTTCGGACAGGCCGTGCCGGGGGTCTACCTGGCCAGGCTGACGTCCGAGCCCTTCACCGAGATGTCCACGCCGTCCGGGGCCGCCTGGACCTTGTCGAGCTTGATGCCGCCCGGCAGCTCCTTGATCTTCTGTTCGAAGTCGGTGACCGACCGGACCGTCCCGTCGGCGAGCTGGACGTCACCGATCTTCGGCAGGGAGTCCGCGTGCACCCGCACGGTGTCGCCGGAGACGCTGACGGAGCTGAGCACCGAGACCGGGGGCAGCGCGTGGCCGAGGAACTTCGACGCGATGGTCACCTTGATCTTGCCGTCGCCGCCGTCGGAGAGTCCGCTGACCCGCGCGGTGACGCCGGGGGCGACCTGGCCCGGCTCGGAGCCCGCCGCCTTCAGCAGTTCGCCGTACGCGATCGTGGCGGTGCCGGTGGCCCGCTCGGCGGTGGCGGAGCTGAAGTCGCCGCTGAAGGCCACCCCGTGCATCTCGGCGCGCAGATGGTCGATCCGGACGGTCCCGGCGGAGGTGCCGGTCTGCGCCTCGTAGTCCTCGATGCCGACCTTCACGTCGTCCAGGCGGCTCGCGAAGACCTGGGTGAGGAACGGGAAGCCCTCGATGGACACGTCGGGGGTGTCGGCGAGCCCCTCCGAACTCTTGATGCGGTCGGCCGCGCGGTCCTCCGCGAAGTTGACCGCCACCCGGTCGGCGATCACGAAGAGACCGCCCAGGACGATGACCAGGATCAGCAGTATTCGCAGTGCGCGCATGCTCGGTGTTCCCTCACGTCGGTCGGCCCTCTGGTCGGCCTCGTTGCCGCAGAACGCGAGCCTAACCATGAAGGGCCCCCGGTCCGGGGGCCCTTCATGGCGGTTGTCGATCAGCTGTGACGATTCGGCGCGGGTTGACCGGATCGAGGCGGTGGGAACCGGCCGTCAGCCCAGCGCGCGGCCCAGCAGGTAGACCGCCGGGGCGGCTGCGGCCAGCGGCAGCGCCACGCCCGCGGTGAAGTGCACGAACCGGGACGGGTAGTCGTAGCCGGCCGCCCGGTGCCCGATCAGCGCGCACACCCCGGCGCCGAGGCCGACGAAAGCACCCTGGGTGCCGAGGTCCGTCAGCCCGCCGACCGCGACACCGGCGCCCGCGGCGGCCAGCAGCGCGACCACCACGGAGGCGGCGGTGGGCAGCGGCAGCGCACGGGCCAGGATCGCCACGGCGACCGCCGCGCAGCCCACGGTCACGGCGTCCGGCTCGGCCGCGAGATGCCCGGCCGCGATGATCGCGAGCGCCGCGGAGGCGACGGTCGCCATCAGCCCGTACATCCGGGTGTCCGGGTCGGCGTGGCTGCGCAGTTGCAGGACGAGGGTGAGCAGGACCCACACGCCGAGGGTGCCGAGGATCGCGGCGGGCGCGTTGTCCCGGCCCGCGGCGAGCAGCGCCACGTCGGCGGTCAGCGCGCCGGCGAAGGCCAGCGCGATGCCCTGCCGGGCGGGCCACATCCCGTTCAGCCGGAACCAGCCCGCCGCCGTGACGGCCTGGAGCACGACGAGCGGGACGACGAGCGCGTACTCGCCGATCGCCGCCGCGCCGGACAGCAGCAGTCCGAGCAGCGCGGTCAGCGCGGCCGGCTGCATACCGGGCTCGATGATCGGGGAACGTCCCTCGGCGCGGGCGCGCTGGGCGTCGGTGATCCGGGCGTTTCCGGTGACGGTCGCGGGCCCGTAGGCCGAGGTGGCGTCGGCGGCGACCTCGGCGGGCGTCGCGTCGGCGAGCGGGATTCCGTCGGGGCGGATCTGGACGCCCACCTCCTCGGCGACGGACGGGTCGGGGGCGGGGGCCGCGCCGGGAGCGACGGCCTCGGGGACGGAGGTCCACGGCTGGGCGGGCGCCTCGGCCGGCAGCGGCCCGCCGGCGACACCCCCGTAGCCCTGCGGGCCCTGGTGCGCCTGATGTCCCTGATGTCCCTGGGGCGCTGGGTGCCCGTGAGGTGCCGGCTGCCCCTGGTGCCCTCGGGGGTCCTGGGGGCCCTGCGGCTCACGAGGCTCCTGCGGCTCGCCGTACGCCTGGTAGCCCTGCGGCGGCAGATAGGCGGTGTCCGCGGCGGAGACGGGAGCGTGGGTCTGCGTCTCCCAGGTCTGCCCCTCCCACTGCTGGGTGTGCTGCTGCCAGTCGGACTGCGGCTGGTGCCGCGGCTGGTGCTGCTGGGGCTGGTGCCGCGGCTGCTCCTGGCCCCGCTGCTCCTGCCCCTGCTGGTGCGGGGGCTGCTGATACGGGGGCTGCTGCCGGGGCTGCCCGTACGGGTCGTACTCCTCGTACTGACCCTCGTACCGGCCCTCGAACGGCTGGTTGCTCATGGTGTCGCTCACCCTCCTGCGAACGGCGGGAGCACCTCGACCGTGCCGCCCTCGGCCAGCCGTACCGTCTCATGCCCTCGGGTGCCCACGGGGTCACCGTCGATGAGGAACGAGCATCGCCGCAGGACGCGGACCAGCTCGCCGGGGTGTCGTTCACGGGCGGCGTCGAGTGCCTCGGCGAGCGTGCCCGCCTCGTACGGCTCCTCGGCGACGCCGGCCGCGGCCTTGGCGGCGGCCCAGTAACGCACCGTGCCCTTTGCCATCTCGTTCCTCAATCAGCGGTCCGGTGTCTGTGTCACGCGTTCGCGTGAACCTGGCCAGGCTAGCCCGCGTGTGCGACCGCCCAGTCCGCGATCCGGGTCAGCAGGTCGTCGGGGGCCGCGTTCTCCGCGTGGCCCATGCCGTGCTCCAGCCACAGTTCGGCGTGCCCGGCGGAGGCCTCGGCCAGCATTCGCGGGTGGTCGACGGGGAAGTAGCCGTCCCGGTCGCCGTGCACGACGAGCAGCGGGGTCGGCGCGATGTACGGGACGCACTCGGCCGGGGACGCCGGCACCGGGTCCCACTCGCGGTGGTGGATGCGGGTGCGCAGGCCGAGCCGGCTCACCATCCGGCCCTCCGGGCGGGTGACCAGCCAGTGCAGCCGCCGCATCGGGGCGGTGCCCCGGTAGTACCAGCGGGCGGGCGAGCTGACCGAGACCACCGCGTCCGTACCGGCGTCCGTACCCGCATCCGTACCGGCGTCCGTACCCGCGTCCGTACCGGCATCCGTATCCGCGTCCGCACCGCGCCCCGCGCGCCCCTCGCGCTCCTGACGCCCCTCCTGCATCTGGTGCCCCTCGTGCGTCCGGTGCCCCTCGCGCGTCTGCTGCCCCTCGCGCGTCCGGCGGTCGTGCTCGGCCGCCTCCCGCAGGCCTGGCCCCGAGCCCGTCTTCCCGTACAGCGCCGCGTGCCGCAGCACCACCGAGCCGCCCATCGAGAAGCCGACGGTCGCGATCCGGGTGTGCCCCAGCTCACGCGCCCAGGCGACCGCCGCCGCCAGGTCGTGGACCTCGCGGTCGCCGACCGTGGACCGGCCGCCGGAGGCGCCGTGACCGCGGAAGGAGAAGGTCACGACCGCACCGCGGCGGCCGAGGACACCGGCCGCGCGGCGCACGTGCGGGCGGTCCAGATCGCCCGTGAACCCGTGCGCCAGGATGAACGCCAGGTCACCTCCGGGCCGCTCCCCGGCGTCGTAGGCCGCGTCGATCGTCACTCCGTCGACCGTGCGCAGAAACCTCCGCGCGGAGGTGCGCGGCGTTGTCTCACGGTGTGGACTGTTGAAAGATCGCGTCACTTGACCTGCCGGACCTACGCTCATGTGGGCTATTCTGCTGGGCATGAGGACTCGGGCAGAGTAGCCCCCGGGTCCTTTTGTGCTTTCGGAAGCCGTTGTATACGAAGCGGGAAACCGCAGGTGTACGGGGCGACGGAGGCGCGGCGGGTCCCAGGGCGCGGGGTCCGCGAGCAGAGAGCAGTGCCGCAAACGTCCTCGCAGGGACCGAGGAGGAACCAGACGTTATGGGCGAGCGAACCGTGCACGAACGCAGGACGACCCAGGCGGGTGAGGTGCGATGAGTTCACTGTTGCTCCTGACCAACGCCCTTCAGCCGTCGACGGAGGTGCTTCCCGCTCTCGGCCTGCTGCTGCACAACGTGCGCGTGGCGCCGGCCGAAGGCCCCGCCCTCGTCGACACCCCCGGTGCCGACGTCATCCTCATCGACGGACGACGTGATCTCCCCCAGGTCCGCAGCCTGTGTCAGCTGCTGCGCTCCACGGGACCCGGCTGTCCGCTCATCCTCGTCGTGACGGAGGGCGGCCTCGCGGCCGTCACCGCCGACTGGGGCATCGACGACGTGCTCCTCGACACCGCGGGACCGGCCGAGGTCGAGGCACGGCTGCGGCTCGCGATGGGCCGCCAGCAGATCGTCAACGACGACTCCCCCATGGAGATCCGCAACGGCGACCTCTCCGTGGACGAGGCGACCTACAGCGCCAAGCTCAAGGGCCGGGTCCTCGACCTGACCTTCAAGGAGTTCGAGCTGCTGAAGTACCTCGCGCAGCACCCGGGCCGCGTCTTCACCCGCGCCCAGCTCCTCCAGGAGGTGTGGGGCTACGACTACTTCGGCGGTACCCGCACGGTCGACGTGCACGTACGGCGGCTGCGCGCGAAGCTCGGCCCCGAGCACGAGTCGCTGATCGGCACCGTCCGCAATGTGGGATACCGCTTCGTCACCCCGGAGAAGGTGGAGCGCGCGGCGGACGGAACCAAGGCCAAGGCGGCCCAGCCAAAGCCGGACGATGCGGACGACACGGCGCACCTGGACGCCACCGCTGCCGCACCGGCTCCCCAGGAGGCACAGGAAGCGGCCGTACGGCCTGCCCAGAGGTAGGTCCATCCGCGTAGACTCCGCGCGTGGCCAAGGTGACTCGGGATGATGTGGCACGACTGGCGGGTACCTCGACCGCCGTCGTCAGCTATGTCATCAACAACGGACCCCGGCCGGTCGCCCCGGCCACGCGCGAGCGCGTCCAGGCGGCGATCAAGGAGCTGGGGTACCGGCCCGACCGGGTCGCCCAGGCCATGGCGTCGCGGCGGACGGAACTCATAGGGCTGATCGTCCCGGACGCGCGCCAGCCCTTCTTCGGGGAGATGGCGCACGCGGTCGAACAGGCCGCCGCCGAGCGCGGGAAAATGGTCCTGGTCGGCAACTCCGACTACATCGCCGAGCGCGAGGTCCACTATCTGCGGGCCTTCCTCGGCATGCGCGTCTCCGGCCTGATCCTCGTCAGCCACGCGCTGAACGACCACGCCGCCGCCGAGATCGACGCCTGGGACGCCCGTGTGGTGCTGCTGCACGAGCGCCCCGAGGCGATCGACGACGTCGCCGTCGTCACCGACGACATAGGGGGCGCCCAGCTCGCCACCCGGCACCTCCTGGAGCACGGCTACCCGTACGTGGCCTGCCTCGGCGGCACGGCCGAGACCCCGGCGGTCGGCGACCCGGTCTCCGACCACGTCGAGGGCTGGCGGCGCGCCATGCAGGAGGCCGGCCTGTCCACCGAGGGCCGCCTCTTCGAGGCCCCCTACAACCGCTACGACGCCTACCAGGTCGGCCTTGAGCTGCTCGCCGGCCCGCACCGGCCGCCGGCCATCTTCTGCTCGACCGACGACCAGGCGATCGGCGTGCTGCGCGCCGCCCGCGAGCTGCGCATCGACGTGCCGGGGCAGCTGGCGGTGGCCGGGTTCGACGACGTCAAGGAAGCGGCCCTGACCGACCCGCCGCTGACCACGATCGCCTCGGACCGCTCGGCGATGGCCCGCGCGGCCGTCGACCTCGTCCTCGACGACGGCCTGCGGGTGGCGGGCTCGCGCCGCGAACGGCTGAAGCAGTTCCCCTCCCGGCTGGTGGTCCGCCAGTCCTGCGGCTGCGAGTAGCCCCGGCCCGGCACAGCGGCACCGGCCGGGTACCGCACACGGACAGCGGACAGCGCGGACAGCGGACAGCGGAGATCCCCGCGCCCCTGAGAGGGGCGCGGGGATCTCTGTCTTGCCGCCGCGGCCTTGCTGCTGCCGGCTTACCGCAGCCGCCTCACCGCACAGCCGCCTCACCGCACAGCCGCCTTACCGCACCGCCGCCTTACCGCTGCGGCGGAGCTAGAACAGCAGGTTGTACTGGTTGAAGCCGGTGCCGAGGCTCTTGCGCGAGCCGAAGAGGTCGCCGGAGGCCTTGTTGGTGCCGGGGTAGAGCCAGAGCGTGCCGCCCGAGTCGCGGGTCACGACATCGGCGATGCCGTCACCGGTCACGTCGCCGTTGGCCACGTACGCGGTGAAGTTCCAGCCCGTACGCGCCTTGATCCGCGCCGACCAGGGGGCGTGCTCGGCCTGCGTGCCCCGGTACAGGTACAGGACTCCCGAGCCGTCGCGGACCAGCAGGTCGGCGCGGCCGTCGCCGGTCAGGTCGCCGTGGCCGAAGATCTTGACGTTCTTCCATGCCTTGTTCACGACCTTGACGCGGCCGTAGAACTCGCCGTTGCCCTTGCCGGGGTAGAGGTAGACCGAGCCGTCGGCGTCCACCGCGACCAGGTCGGGCCGGGAGTCGCCGGTCAGGTCACCGGGGACGGCGTACGACTTGTAGCCGCCCCACACCGAGGTGATCCGCATCCACGTGAACTCGCCCGTGGCGTGGTCGAAGTAGCTGCGGTACAGCTTGCCGTCGCTCTTCTCGCGTTCGATCAGGTCCTGGTAGAAGTCCCGGTCGAGGTCGGCCTGAAGGATCCAGCTCGCGGTCTGCCAGCCGTTGCCCTGGTAGGCGCGGGCGGCCAGCGAGGTGCCCTTGCTGTCCTGCTCGAACAGGTTGCCCGAGGGCGTCCGCTCCAGCAGGTCGGCCCGGCCGTCGAAGGTCAGGTCGGTGTCGTCGATCCGGGGCTGGGCCGCCCAGGTGTACGAGGTGACCTTGGTGAAGACGGGGTAGGCGCCCTTGGCGGTGCAGCCGGAGACGCCCCACGACACGATGCCGACGACCTTGCCGCCGACGATCACCGGGCCGCCGGAGTCTCCGTTGCACGGGCTCTTGGTGCCCGCGTCGGTGCCGGTCGCCGGGGTTCCGGCGCAGAACATCGAGCCCTCGATGAAGTCGTCCTCGTGCAGGACGGTCTTCATCGCGCTGTCGCAGGTGGAGTCGGCGACCATCGGCAGGGTGATCTTGCGCAGCTTCGCCGACAGGTCGGCGTCGTCGGCGCCCGAGGTCAGGCCCCAGCCGTAGACGGTGGCGGAGGTGCCCGCCTTGTACGAGGTGCTGTCGCCCGCGGCCGTCAGCTTGATCCACTGCTGTTCCAGCGGGCGGTCCAGGGTGAGGACCGCGATGTCGTTCTGGAGGGTCGTGTCGCTGAAGCGCGGGTGGTTCCACTGGCGGTAGACGCCCGCGACGGTGCCGTGGGTGTCGTCCAGCAGGCCGGTGGCGCCCGCGACGACGGCGCCGTTCTTCTTCCAGTCGAGCCCGGCGACGCAGTGGGCCGCCGTCAGGACCTTGTTGGGGGCGACGAGGGTGCCGCCGCAGAACCAGCCCTCGTCGGCCGCGCTGTCGTAGTACGAGAGCTGGACCATCCAGGGCGCCGAGGAGATCGAGGTCTCGGTGCCGCCGATGATGAACGGCGTCTTCTCGGGCCGCGCGGCAGGCGTCGCCTGGCTCTTGACGGCCTCCACGACGCGGTGGCGCAGTTCCTTGTCGGAGACGGCCGGGGCGGGCGCGGCGGCGGTCTGGGCGGCGACGCCGGGACCGGGCCGTCCGGCCGGTCCGCCGGCCGGTCCGGCAGCGCTCGCGGGCTGCGCCGCGAGGGCGCCGGCGCAGGTCAGCGCCAGCGCGAGAGCGGCCGTCGGAAGCGCCGTGGCGGGGCGTCTCCAGCGGTCGCGCAGGGCACGTATCACTCAGGGCTCCTGGTGTGGGTGCGTGTACTCGTCCGTGTCAGCGGCCCGAGAAGGGCGTACGACGCACCGGCCCGGCCGTCGACGACAACCGCCTGCATGGCGTGCGTCGACCTCGGGCGTAACCGCGGAGCCCCCCTCCGGCACGGCGATCGTAGGCCTCTCCAGCCCCGGAAAGCACGGCCCGCACCGGGACCAGACAAGTGTTCGCCCCGGCCGTTCCGGGGGATCACCCCGCGGCCACCGGCTGTTTGCCTACCGGCCCGAGGGGCGGGGCGGGTCCCGCTGGAGAAGGGGGGCGGGCCGGTCCGGCAACGGGAGTCGGGGCGGCTTTATATGGGGGCCGGGGGGCTTTATCCGAGAGCCGGGGGAGCTTTATATCGGGCATACGAGGTTCTGTCGGGCTTCTCAGCGGCCACTCAGGGCGCTCTCATGATCCGGGGACAGTCTTTTGGACATGACCGAGAGCTTCCGCCGCAGCGGCGAGTACCCCCAGGGCGACGACCACGGGTCCGCGTACCCCCGGCAGCAGTCGCATCCCTCCTCCCCCGTGAACCCCGAGTGGCCCCCGCCGCCGGCGCACCCGCCGGTCCAGCCGGCTCCGGCGGCCCCGCCCGTGCAGGTCGGGCCGGGCACCACCGTGTGGCCGGGCTCCGGTCACGGCGGTGACGGTCACGGTGGTGACGGTCATGGTGGTGGCCGTCACGGCGGTGACGGTCACGGTGGTGGCGGTCACGGCGGTGGCGGTCACGGTGGTGGCGGGCCGTACGGCGGTTATGCCGGGGCCGGGAGCGACGGCCACGGTTCCGCGGGCTCCACCGCCGTCTTCGCCGCGCCGCCCGTCCCGCCGGAGGGCTCGGCCGACGGCCACGCGCAGGGCCCGGCGGCCGGCAAGCGGCGGCGGGCGAAGGGCCCCTTCGCCCTGCTCGCGGCCGTCGCGATCGTGGCCGCGGCGATCGGCGGCGGCACCGCCTACGGCATCCAGGAGCTGACGGGCAACGACACCGTCGCCTCCAGCAGCACCAGCACCAGCGTGGTGCCCACCAGCCAGAAGGGCACGGTCGCCGGCGTCGCCAAGGCCGTCAGCCCGAGCATCGTGGAGATCAGCGCGACCTCGAACGCGGGCTCCTCCACCGGCTCCGGCGTGATCATCACGACCGGCGGCGAGATCGTCACCAACAACCACGTCGTCTCGGGCGCCTCCGAGATCAAGGTGCGGCTGAGCAACGGCAAGTCGTACACCGCGAGCGTCGTCGGCACCGACAGCAAGAAGGACCTCGCGCTGATCAAGCTGGACAACGCCCCCTCCGGGCTGAAGACCGCGACGCTCGGCGACTCCGACGGCGTGCAGGTCGGCGACCAGGTCGTCGCGATCGGCTCCCCCGAAGGCCTGACCGGCACCGTCACCAGCGGCATCGTCTCCGCCCTCGACCGGGACGTGACCGTCTCCACCGACGAGAGCCAGGGCCAGCAGCAACAGCAGGGCGGCGGCAGCGACCAGTGGCCCTTCGAGTTCGGCGGGCGCCAGTTCAACGGCGACACCGGCTCCTCCACGACCACCTACAAGGCCCTCCAGACCGACGCCTCGCTCAACCCCGGCAACTCCGGAGGCGCCCTCATCGACATGAACGGCAACATCGTCGGCATCAACTCCGCGATGTACTCGGCCGCTTCGGACTCCTCCTCGTCCTCGTCCAGCGCCGGCAGCGTCGGCCTCGGCTTCGCCATCCCGATCAACACCGTCAAGGCCGACCTTGCCTCGCTGCGGGCCGGCGGCTCCGACAACTGACGAGGCGCCCGGCCCCGGGGGCGCCCCCGGGCCCACCACACACCAGGCCCCGGCCCGCCGCCGTACCGTACGAAGCTGATCCATTCCGGGACAGCCCGGAACGTGCGAGGCTGAAAGCGCCCGGCCGACGTCCGGGCGCGCCGCGACCCGACCCACCCGAGGAACCCACATCCATGACCACCGCCGAAGGCGACCGTGACACCCAGCGCATCCTGATCGTGGACGACGAGCCGGCGGTGCGCGACGCGCTCAGGCGCAGCCTCGCCTTCGAGGGCTACGACACCGAGGTCGCGGTCGACGGCGCGGACGCCCTGGAGAAGGCGACGGCCTACCAGCCCGACCTCGTCGTCCTCGACATCCAGATGCCCCGCATGGACGGCCTCACGGCGGCCCGCCGGATGCGCGGCGCGGGCACGACCACGCCGATCCTCATGCTGACGGCCCGGGACACGGTCGGGGACCGGGTGACGGGACTGGACGCCGGCGCGGACGACTACCTGGTCAAGCCCTTCGAGCTGGACGAACTCTTCGCC
Organism: Streptomyces sp. NPDC007084; assembly: GCF_040703595.1. NCBI lineage: Bacteria > Bacillati > Actinomycetota > Actinomycetes > Kitasatosporales > Streptomycetaceae > Streptomyces > Streptomyces sp. NPDC007084. Next base: position 46,863 of record NZ_JBEYFY010000008.1, on the reverse strand, counting down.
CGCATCCGGGCGTTGCTGCGGCGCAGCTCGTACGCGGCGGCAGCGGGCGCCGTCCCGGAGGACGACGCGCTGACCTTCGCCGACCTGCGGATGGACCTGTCCACGCGGGAGGTCACCCGGGGCGGGCGCCCGGTGGAGCTGACCCGTACCGAGTTCACCCTGCTGGAGATGTTCCTCGCCCACCCGCGCCAGGTCCTCACCCGCGAGCAGATCCTGAAGGCCGTCTGGGGCTTCGACTTCGAACCGTCCTCGAACTCCCTCGACGTGTACGTGATGTACCTGCGCCGCAAGACGGAGGCGGGCGGCGAGCCGCGCCTCGTCCACACGGTCCGGGGCGTGGGATACGTCCTGCGGTCGGGCGGCGCGGAGTGAACAAGGTCGTCCGGCTGGTCCGGGCGCTGCCCCTCCGGTCCCGTCTGTCGCTGCTGACCGCGGCGGCCGTGGCCTTCGCGGTGGCGGCCGTCTCCGTGACCTGCTGGTTCATCGTCCGCGACCAGCTCTACAACCAGCTCGATGAGCAACTGCGCAGCGAGCAGGTCTCGCCGCCGCTGCTCCAGGCGATGCTGCGCAACTGCCAGAGCAGCGACCCCCAGGCCATTCCGCAGGCACCCAACTCCCCCATCGTCACGATCCTCTACTCCGACGGTTCCACCTGTGTGAACCCCGGGAGCAGGACCGTGCCGGTCCAGGGGTCGGACCTGGCGGTGGCCAAGGGCACCGAGTCGAGCGCCATGCACTCGGCGACGAGCACCAGCGGACTGACCGTACGGGTCTTCACCCAGCAGGTCTTCGACCGTGACACCCGGCAGGTGCAGACAGGCATCGCCGTCTCCATCGCCAAGCCCCTGAACGAGATCACCGAGCCGCTGTCCTCCCTGGCGTGGATCCTGCTCGTCGTCTCCGGCATCGGAGTGGTCGGCGCCGGTGCCGCCGGGCTCTGGGTGGCCCGGGCCGGGCTTCGGCCGGTGGACAAGCTGACGGAGGCCGTCGAGCACGTCGCCCGGACGGAAGACCTCACCATCCGCATCCCCGTCGACGACGACAGCGAGGACGAGATCGCCCGCCTCTCCCGCTCCTTCAACTCGATGACCGCCTCCCTCGCCAACTCCCACGAGGTGCAGCAGCAGCTCATCGCGGACGCCGGGCACGAACTGCGCACCCCGTTGACCTCGCTGCGGACGAACATCGAACTCCTCACCCGGAGCGAGGAGACGGGCCGCCCGATCCCGCCGGCCGACCGCAAGGCGCTGCTCGCCTCGGTGACCGCGCAGATGTCCGAGCTGGCGGCGCTGATCGGCGACCTCCAGACGCTGTCCCGGACGGACGAGGCGCACACCGGCGACCGGGTGGAGGTCGTGGCGCTCCGGGACACCGTGGAGGCCGCCCTGCGCCGGGCGCGGCTGCGCGGCCCGGAGCTGACCATCACGGCGGACCTGGACCCCTGGTTCGTCCGGGCGGAGCCCGCCGCGCTGGAGCGGGCCCTCGTCAACATCCTCGACAACGCGGTGAAGTTCAGCCCGCCGGGCGGCACCGTCGACGTACGGCTGCACGCGGGCGAGCTGACCGTGCGCGATCACGGTCCGGGCATCCCGACCGACGAACTCCCGCACGTCTTCGACCGTTTCTGGCGTTCCCCGGACGCGCGGGCCCTGCCCGGATCGGGCCTCGGCCTGTCGATCGTGGCCCGCACGGTCCGGCAGGCCGGCGGCGAGGTGTCGCTGCGCCCGGCCGAGGGCGGCGGCACGGTCGTCTCCGTACGGCTGCCCGGAGCCCCCACCGCGCCGCCCGAACTCCCCTGACCCGGAGGGCGGACCCGGCTCAGTACCCGACCCGGAGGGCGGACCCGGCTCAGTACCCGACCCGCAGGACAGGCCCGGCTCAGTACCCGACCCGCAGGACAGGCCCGGCTCAGTACCCGACCCGCAGGACAGGCCCGGCTCAGTACCCGACCGGCAGAACAGGCCCGGCTCAGTACCCGACCGGCAGAACAGGCCCGCTCAGTGCCCGACCCGCAGGTCCGTGCCCGCCACCTCGACCCGGATGCCGTCGCGCTCGACGCGCACATCGCGCAGGTTCACCGATCCGTCCGCCGGGTGCGGGAGCTGGAAGCCCAGGGAAAGCTGGTCGGCGAGGACGGGCCGGGTGAGCCGGGTCAGGCCCTGGAGCAGCGCCGGGTCGAAGCCGAGGCGCCTGAGCAGCTCCGGGTGGGCGGCGGCCACGTCGAGGAGGTTCAGCCGCATCGCCTGGTGGACGAAGGCGGGCGCCCCGGTCAGGGAGGCGAGCTTCGTGTCGTCGCGCAGCGCCTCGCGCACCGCCGTGTCGGGCACTCCGAGCCGGTGGACGATCGAGGGGACGGCGAGCAGCGCCCGCGCCTTCGCCGCCTCCTTCCCGAGGCGGGCGGCCGTGTCCCGGGTGAGGTGCAGGCCCTCCGAGGCGCGCGCCCCGGGGCGATAGGTCGCCAGATCGCCGATGTCCAGGCGCATCCCGCCGATGTGGGTGGAGATCCCGCGCGCGCCGTCCCGCCGGATGCGCGCGTCGGCCCGCACCTGGAGATCGTGCCCGGCGACGGGCAGCGTGCCACGCGCCCGCACCCGGTCGCGGCCGTGCCCGGTGAACGTGACCTGGGAGGCGCCCAGTTCACGGTTCAGATCGTCGAAGGACAGCAGCACCTCGCCGTGCATCTCGGGGATACGGGCGCCCCGCACGGAGGTCGGACCGTCGCCGTCGAGCCGTACGTCCATCGCGGTCGCCGAGACCTCCGCCAGCGAGACCCGGTCCGCGGCCACGTCGGGCACGGTCACCCTCACGGAGTCCAGCCGCCGGTCGGCGAGCTGAGTGAGGAAGGGAAAGCCGCCGATCTCGACCTCGGGCGCGGCGGTCAGATGGAGCTGGTCCTTGAGCTTGCCCGCCGCCCGGTGCTCGGCGTACAGCACCGCCCAGCGGTCGCCGAGGACGAGGAACGCGGCGAGGGCCAGGATGGTGGCGGACGCCTTCACGGCGAAGGGAAGACCGGCGAAACGCCTGCGGCGGCGCCGGCTGCCGCGCCGGTGGTTGGGCGGGGACCAGCCGTCGTCCGGCTCTCCCGGCGGCTCGCCGCCCGGCGGGTCCTCGCGGAGGAACTCCTCCAGGGGCCCGGTGCCGTCGAGGGCACCCAGTTCTTCGTACGGGTTCGGACGGGGATGCGTGGCTATGCGGTGGGGGGTACGCATCGTCTCATCCGACCATGCGTACCGCCCCTGACCGCAACTGCTACCGCCCGTATGCGATCAACTTCACGATCGACACAGGCCTCGGGGGCCCCGGAGGTGTCGGGGCCCCGGGGTGTCGGGGACCCGGGGTGTCGGGAACCCGGATGCCTACTGGACGATGGTGATCCGGTCCGCGGCCGGCACCGGGTACGGCGCCGTGGCCGAGGAGGTGGCCGTCAGATAGGTCTCCAGCGCCGCGAGGTCGTCGTTGCCGACCCGGACGTTGGTGCCCTTGCCGAGTTCCGCGAAGCCGTCGCCGCCGCCCGCGAGGAAGGAGTTCATCGCGACGCGGTAGGTGGCGGCCGGGTCGATCGCCGTGCCGTTGAGCTTGACCGAACCGGCGACGACCCGGGCCGCGCCGGTCTTCGTCAGGTCGAGGGTGTAGGTGAGGCCCTTGGAGATCTGAAGGATCTTCGGGGCGGCCTCGTTGGCACCGCTGACCTGCTGCTGGAGCGCGGTGACCACCTGGGCGCCGGTGAGGTCGACCAGGTTGACCGTGTTGGCGAACGGCTGGACCGTGTACGCCTCGCCGTAGGTCACGACCCCGTCGCCCTCGCCGCCGCTCGCCGCGTAGGTGAGCCCGGCGCGGATGCCGCCCGGGTTCATCACCGCGAGGTCGGCCTCGAGGTCGACGGACTTCGCGTACGCGAGCTGCGCGTCCGCGATCAGGTCGCCGAGCGGGGACTCGGTGCCGGAGTTGCCGATGTCACCGGCGATGTAGCCGATGGGGCGCGAGGCGATCGGCGCGGACAGCGCGTTCCACTTGGCGATCAGCGACGTCATGTCGGGCGCCTTGGCGACGTCCCGGGTGACCACGTGGTTCGCGGACCGCACCGCCGTACGGGCGATGTCGCCGGTCCAGCGGTCGTAGGTCAGCGTGGTGTCCGTGTAGAGCCGGCCGAAGGAGGAGGCCGAGGTGACCATCCGGGGCCTGCCCGACGGGTCCGGGATGGTGCACGCGTACGCCTGGTGGGTGTGGCCGGTGACCAGGGCGTCGACGGCCGGCGTGACGTGCTTGGCGATGTCGACGATCGGCCCGGAGATGCCGTCGCCCGCGCCGGGGCTGTCACAGTCGTAGTTGTACGACTGCGAGGCGGGCGCCCCGCCCTCGTGGATCAGCGCGACGATCGACCGCACACCCTGCCGCTGGAGTTCCTTCGCGTACTTGTTGATCGTCTCGACCTCGTCGCCGAACTTCAGGCCCTTGACGCCCTCGGCGGAGACGATGTTCGGCGTGCCCTCCAGCGTGACGCCGATGAAACCGACCTTGACGCCGTTCTTCTTCCACACCCAGTAGGGCTTGAGGATCGGCTTCTTGGTCTTCTCGTCGGTGACGTTCGCCGCGAGGTAGGGGAAGTCGGCGCCCTTGAACTTCGCCTTCTTGTCGTAGCAGCCGTCCGTCGGGTGACAGCCGCCCTTCTGCAGCCGGCCCAGCTCCTTGGCGCCCTCGTCGAACTCGTGGTTGCCGACGCTCGTCACGTCCAGGTCGAGCTTGTTCAGCGCGTCGATCGTCGGCTCGTCGTGGAAGAGCCCGGAGATCAGCGGCGAGGCGCCGACCATGTCACCGGCGGCGGCGGTGATCGAGTACTTGTTGCCCTTGCGGGCGCCGCGCAGATGCGTGGCCAGGTACTCGACGCCACCCGCGTCGATGGTCTTCGTCGTGCCGTCCGGCTCCAGTTCGGTGACCCGGCCGGAGGAGCCGGCCGGCGGCTCCAGGTTGCCGTGCAGGTCGTTGAAGGACAGGAGCTGGACGTCCTGGTAACGGCCGCTGCCGTGGTGGTGCAGCGGGGTCGCCTTGTCCTGGTGCGCGCTCGCGGGCATCGCCGCGGCCAGCGCGCCCACGGTGGCGAGGCCCGCGGCGGCGGCGAGGAGGCGGCGAGTTCGTCTGTGCCGGAAGGTGGGCGGCATGGTTCCCCCCTGGAGAACGGTGAGAGGCGAAAACGGTGGTCGTGACCTGGCTACGGCTGTCGCTGGAGCTGTTCCTCCGGCTACGGCTGGAGCTGTTCCTATGGCTACGGACTACGGATGGCTACGGACTACGGACGACGGACTACAGCTACGGCTGGGGCTACGGCGACGGCTACGGCTGGGTCCACGGCTGGCTCCACGGCTGTGCGGTCTCTGTGACAGCCGTGGCTTTTGCACGCACTTTAGGATCAACGCGCGTAGCGCAACAGGGGGTTGGGGGTTACGGACTGGTTGCCATCGGCTCACCGGCGCCTGACGCATCGCCCTCACCCCCTTCACCGGCCTCCGCCCCGCCACGTTCCGCCTCGACTCCGCCCAACCGCTTGTCCCCCCATCGCCGCGCCGTACCCTCGTATCCATGACCAGCGACGACACGTCACCCCTCGCCAGCTCCCGCACCATCGAGACCCTCTCCGTGCTCTCCCCGGACCAGGCGGAGGACGTGCTCCGGCTGCTCTCGGAGGCGGCCCTTGAGGACGGGCAGCAGGCGGTGTCCGAGCAGGGGCGGCTCCAGCTCAGGGGCGGGGCCCGCGAAGGCGTCCGGCATCTGCTGCTGACCCTCGGCGACGAGCTGATCGGCTACGCCCAACTGGAGGACACCGACCCGGTGGAGGCCCCCGCCGCCGAACTGGTCGTCCACCCGGCCCACCGGGGCCACGGCCACGGCCGGGCGCTCGGCACGGCCATGCTCAACGAGTCCGGGAAGCGGCTGCGCGTCTGGGCCCACGGCGGCCACTCCGCCGCCCGGCATCTCGCCCAGGTCCTCGGCCTCACCCTCTTCCGTGAACTGCGCCAGATGCGGCGCCCGTTGGACGGCCTCGACCTGGCCGAGCCGCGGCTGCCGGAGGGCGTGACCGTCCGCGCCTTCGTGCCGGACCAGGACGACACCGCCTGGCTGACCGTGAACGCCGCGGCCTTCGCCCACCATCCCGAGCAGGGCTCCCTCACCCAGCGCGACCTGGACGACCGGATGGGCGAGCCGTGGTTCGACCCGGCCGGCTTCTTCCTCGCCTTCCGCGGCGACGAACTGGTCGGCTTCCACTGGACCAAGGTGCACGCCGAGGAGGGCCTCGGCGAGGTGTACGTCCTCGGCGTACGCCCCGGCGCGCAGGGCGGCGGCCTCGGCAAGGCCCTGACCACGATCGGGCTGCGCCATCTCGCCGCCCAGGGCCTGCCGACCGCGATGCTCTACGTCGACGCCGACAACAAGCCGGCGGTCACCGTCTACGAACGCCTCGGCTTCGTCACCCACGAAACGGACCTGATGTACCGCACGGAGTCCTGACCTGACACGGATCTGATGTACCGCACGGAGTCCTGACCCGAGACGGACCTGATGTACCGCACGGAGTCCTGACCCGACACGGACCGGACCCGCGACCGGTACGCCGGCCGGTGCCTCGACGCCTTGCCCTCTCGGGGGTCGCCCGCCGGTCCCCTCACCTCACCGGCGGGCGAACCCGGCTCCCCGGAAACCCCCCGCACCGCTCCGGCGCCCGACGACCGCGACTCTCCGGCGCCGCAGCGGCTCGGTCACGCTGCACGCCCCGGCCAGCACCGCCACGACCAGGACGCCCGCCCAGCGCCAGTGGGCGTCGGCCCAGTGCGGGTCGTTCGTCGCGACGAACAGCGCCCAGCGGTCGGGGAGCAGCAGAGCCGCGGCGAAGGTCGTGCCGAGGAGCCCGGCGGCCACCGCGATGCCCGGTTCGGTCGCCTCCGTGTGCCGTAGGGCGACGATCCCCGAAGCCAGGGCGAGGGCGGCGAAGGCCGCCGCCTCCAGGGTCATGGCTCCCACCGGGGGCCGGCCGTCGGCGGGTATGAGGAACAGGGCCGCCGTCCACCACGCCGCGGCCAGCGGGACGACGAGCCCGAGCCGCAGCCCGGTCCGCAGGGGGCGCGGGGCCGGCACGACCGCCGTGGTGTGCCGCGCCGGGTCGTCCAGCAGGAACGCCAGGCCCAGCCCGAGGGCGAGCGCGGCGGCCCGCAACACGTTGAGGCACAGCCACGGGTCGGGCGGGCCGGCGAACATCCGCGGGGTACCGGCCAGCAGCAGCCCCAGGAGGGCACCGACGGCAAGGGCCGTGCGGGCAAGGGAGCGCCACACGGGCCGGACCAGGGCGACGCACACGGCGTACCCCCGGGACTCCCCGGGCCGCCGCCCGGCCTGCCGGGACTCCCCGGCCCGCCGCCCGGCCTCCTCGGCGGGCCCAGACCCCCCACCCGCTCCTACTCCTCGCATGATCCGCTCTCCGAGTCCGCCGGCGTTCCCTTGCCGCCCGCCGGTACGCCGAGCAGTTCGGCGGCCCGGGTCGTGGACGTCTTCGGGGAGGTCAGTTCCGTCCAGTGGGCCTTGACCTTGGCGGCCACGCTGTAGTGCGGCTTCATCAGCAACTCCCTCACCACCGTGGTCTGCTGGGCCGACATGGACATGGGGTTCGTGGGGGCCAGCAGGACGGCGGAGCCCTTGATGCTGTCGTCGAGCCGCACATCGCGGAAGGACTTCAGCGGGTCCGGCTGGGTGCTCAGCGCCAGCCACGCGATGGTCACCACCCGGGCGTCGCACGTCGTCCCCACGTTCTCCTCGGTCCCCGCCACCAGCACCGAGGCCGCGCCGAGCGCGAACTCGGGAACGCGGTTGCCGCCCCAGCGCGTGCCGACCGTCACGGTGCCCGGCGTGGTCGACGGCTCGATCGAGGCGCTGTCCTGAAGCCCGTAGCGGGCGTCGATGCGCTGGCGGACGGTCAGCCGCGCGCCCCCGGCGGAACCACCGGCCCGGGACTGGATGCGGTCGACGACAGCGGCCCAGTCGGCGGTACGGCCGGTCCACTCGGGAAAGGCGCAGTATCTCGAATGCCCGTGGTCGGTGCAGACCTGCACCTTCTCCGGGGTGACGGAGGCCTTCGTGCGGGCGGCGATCAGCGAGGCCGGCTCACCCGGTGACTGGCCGGCCACTCCGACGGCCACGGTGGCGACGGCGGCCACGGACACGCCCGCGATCAGCCGGTTCCGCCCGCCGCTCAGCCACAGGGCGAGGCAGAGCAGCAGGACCGCGAGGCCGGTCAGATAGAGGGCGTGCCAGGCGGCCGGACGGCCGATCAGGTCGGACGGGAAGGGGTCGGCGCCCTCGTCGGAGATGACCGGCCCGAGCCAGGACACCCAGTGGCTGCCCTGGGTCGACGCGGAGACCAGGAGGGTGACGGCGTAGGCGCCGATCACGAACGGCGGCGCGATGAAGCCGACCGGGATCACCCGGGCCAGCAGCACGCCGAGGGCTCCGGCCAGCAGGATCGCCAGCGGTCCCACGGCCAGCTCGGCGGGCGAACCGTGTCCGACGGCGCCGGGCTTGAGCGCGGCCCAGGTGAACTGGAAGCCGACGACCAGCGCGGTGACCGCGGCGAACGGCAGGACGGACAGCGCGTGGGCCAGCGTCCGCCGCCACGGCTCCATGACCAGGACGTCGAAGTGCCGGTCGGTGGAGGCCCGGCGCGAGCGCAGCACCGCGCGGTTCACACCGACGAACACGGCGACGGCCAGAAGCAGCGGGGTGGTCTGGGTGGACCGGTCGACGTCCTGGAGGGCCGGATAGTCGTCCATGCCCTCGCCGCCGGAGAACAGGTGCCACGCGGTGTAGCCGACGTAGAGCGCGAGGAAGAGCAGGACCGGGATCTGGAGGAGCAGTTCGCGTGCCTCGAAGCGGGCGAGGGCGAGGACGGCGGCCGCCCGGGACCGGGGGCTCGGCGTGACGCGCTCGCCGTCGGTGGAAGCGGTGCGCGGGGGTGTCCGCGTGTCGGTGCTCATGCCGCGACCTCCGCGGGCTCGCCGTCGAGAGTGAGCAAGTAGCCGTCTTCCAGGGTCGGTTCGAGGAGGTGGGCGCCTTGGGGCGGGTCGCCTACGTTGCGGAAGGCGCCGGTGCCGGTGCGCCATCCGGCTCTGGCGGCCGGGTCGCGTTCGGTGCTGCTCCATACGTGGCCCGCCGCGCGCTCGGTCAGCTCGGCGGGGGTGCCCTCGAAGCGGATGCGGCCGGCCGCCATGACGATCACGCGGTGGCAGAGCATCGCGACGTCCTCGGTCTGGTGGGTGGAGAGCAGCACGGTGCGGCCCTCCCCCGCCTGGGCGATCAGCTCGCGGAAGCGCATGCGCTGCTCGGGGTCGAGTCCGACGGTCGGTTCGTCGAGGACGAGGAACCCGGGGTCCGCGACGAGCGCGGCGGCCAGTGCCACCCGCTGGCGCATCCCGCCGGAGAGCCGCTTGATGCGCTTGCCGCGCACATCGGACAGGTCGACGGCTTCCAATACGCGCCGCACCTCGCGGTGCCGTGCGGTGCGGTCGGTCAGCTCCTTGAGGATCGCCACGTAGTCGACGAACTCGAAGGCGGAGAAGTCCTGGTGGAAGCCGGGGGTCTGCGGCAGGTAGCCCAGGGTCCGGCGGAGGTCCAGGCGCCCCGCGGTGGTGCCCGGGTCGTGTCCGAGGACGGTGAAGGCACCCCGGTCGGCCGGCACGGCGGTGGCGAGCACCCTCAACAGGGTGGTCTTGCCCGCGCCGTTGGGGCCGAGGAGGCCGGTGACGCCTTCACCGAGGCGCAGCGAGACGTCGTCGAGCGCCTGGGTGCCTCCGAAGCGGAGGCTCAGGCCGGAGGCGGAGACGGTGGGGATCATGCGGCGTTCCTGTCGATGAGGTCGGTGAACGGGAGGCGCGAGGAGTCGAACCGGTCCCGTGCGAGATAGAGGAGTGCGGCGGCCAGGGCCGTGACCGCGCCGGCGACGGCCTGTCCGGCCGCCGTGAACGGCGCGAGGGTGGCGCCGGACGCGGAGGTCGCCTGCGCCACGGCCAGCACGGTCACCCAGCCGCCCGCGACCAGGGCGGGCGCGAGGACCGGGCCGAGCCGGGAGGCCAGCGCGAGACCGCTCGCGGTGAGGGCGAGGGCGGGCAGCAGCCAGGTCAGGGCCCGCAGGCCGTAGGACGGGAGGGCGAGGGTCGCCAGGCCGTTGAGCCCGAGGCCGACGGTGAGCACCGCGACCGTGCGGATCATCAGCAGGCGGAAGCCGTGCAGCGGGGACACGACCGCCATCTCGTACGTCGGGTCCAGCTTCGGGCCGTACGAGAGGGCGACGCCGGCGAGGGGGAGCAGCGGGGCGAGCGCGAGGAACAGTGTCGGGGTGGCGCCCACCTGTGCGGCGTTGGCCGCGGCGACCGTCATGACGAGGACGGCGACGACCGCGCCGAGCCAGGAGCGGCGCAGGACGGGCGCGGCGGCGAGCAGCCGCGCGGTGTGGTCGGCGACGCCGATCCGCACGAGCAGTGATTCGACCGGGCCGGGCCGGGGGGCGTCCAGCTCGGCGTCGAGCCGCTCCCAGCCGGCGTCCAGGGCCACCGGGTCGCTGAGCGCGGCCAGTTCGCCCCGGCACCGGGCGCAGGCGGCGAGGTGGGTGTCGGTGGACCAGAGGCGGGGCGGCACCAACGCGCCCCGCGCATAGGCCCGGAGATCCTCCTCCGGCACATGCCACCCCGTACGCCCGGCGTCCGTCGCGCTCTCCTCGTCCCTCATGCCGCTGTCACCGCTTCCGTGACGGTCGTCGCTCATGCCAACGCCTCCCGCAACTGCTTGCGCGCACGCAGTGCCCGCGTCTTGACCGTGCCCGGCGGGATGCCGAGCAGGACGGCCGCTTCCCGGGTGCTGAGCCCGTCGATCACCGTGGCCTGGAGAACCGCCCGGAGTTCGGGCGAGAGTCTGGTCAACGCGCCCGCCAGATCGCCGTGTTCGACGCCTGCCAGCACGCGCTCCTCCGCCGAGACCTCGTCGCGGTGCCGGAGCCGGGCCAGCGCGCCGCGCAGCCTGCCGCGCGCGCCGTCCCCCCGCATCGCGTCGACCAGCCGCCGCGAGCCGATGCGCCACAGCCAGCCGGCCGGGTCGCCCTCCTCGCGATAGCGGGCCGTGCCGTGCCAGACCGCCAGGAAGGTCTCCTGGATGACGTCGTCGACGATTCCGGGGTCGGCGCACCGGCCGCGCAGCCGCGCCGCCAGCCATGGCGCATACCGCCGGTACAGCTCTTCGAAGGCGCGACGGTCCCCGTCCGCCGCGATGGCCCGCAGCAGCTCTCCGTCGCTTCTCGTTTCCCTCACATCCCCTCATCGGACGAGCCCCACCGATCGGTTCACGCCCGCGCCAAGTTTTTCCGATCACCGCTTTGTGCCTGGTGACAGCCCTGAAACCGACGTCGCACGCGGCGGCCCTCGGCTCCGGACTTGACGGCGGCACCCCCCTTCCACCACCCTTTCACTACTCAATTAGTGAAAGGGTGGTTGTCCGAGTGGTCGCGTACCGCATCGACCGGCGCAGCGGCGTCGCCACCTACGTCCAGATCGTCCAGCAGACGAAGCAGGCGCTGCGCCTCGGCCTTCTCGAACCCGGCGACAAGCTGCCCACGGCCCGCGAGGTCGTGGAGGCCACCGCCATCAACCCGAACACCGTGCTGAAGGCCTACCGCGAGCTGGAGCGCGAGGGCCTGGTCGAGGCCCGGCGCGGACTCGGCACCTTCGTACGCCGCACGCTCGGCGCCGCCCCCGCCGACTCGCCCCTCGGCGAGGAACTCGGCGCCTGGGCCCAGCGCGCCCGCGCCGCCGGCCTGGACCGCGAGGACGTGGCCGCGCTGTTCACCTCCGTACTGGACACACACTTCCCGAAGGGGGACCAGTGAGTTCCACCCGCACCACCCGCCCCACCGCTCACTCGACGGCCGCTGTCGCCGTCGAGGCGCGCGGACTCACCGTGCGCTACGGCAGGCGCTCCGCCGCGGCCCTGGACGACTGCTCCTTCCGTCTCCCGGCCGGCCGGATCAGCGCCCTCGTCGGCCCCAACGGCGCGGGCAAGTCGACGCTCCTGGCGGCGGCGGCCGGACTCGTGCGGCCGGCCTCCGGCACGCTCACCGTGCTCGGCACCACCCCCGCCGAGGCGCGCGGAGCCATCGCCTACCTCGCCCAGAACAAGCCGCTGCACCCCCAGCTCACGATCGCCGAGACGCTGCGTCTGGGTGCCGAGCTGAACCCGGCCCGCTGGGACGCCGCGCGCGCCGAAGCGATCGTGGACCAGGGCGCGCTCGACCCCGGGACCAGGGTCAGGCGGCTGTCCGGCGGCCAGCGGACCCGCGTCGCGCTCGCCCTCGCGCTGGGCAAGCGGCCCGATCTGCTGCTGCTGGACGAGCCGATGGCCGACCTGGACCCGCTGGCCCGCCACGAACTGCTCGGCACCCTGCTGGCGGACGCCGCCGAACGCGGGACCACCGTGCTGATGTCCTCGCACATCGTCGCCGAACTCGCCGACGCCTGCGACCACCTGCTGCTCCTGGGCGCCGGGCGCGTCCGGCTCGGCGGCGGACTGGACGACCTGCTCCTCGCGCACACCCTGGTGACCGGCCGCGGCACCCCCGCCGACCTCACCCCGCACCTCGTCGTCGAGTCGAGCACCGCCGGCCGCGGCCTGACCGCCCTGATACGCAAGGACGGACCGGTGGACGACCGCTGGCAGACCGAACAGCCCTCCCTGGAGGAGCTGCTCCTCGCGCACCTGCGCTCTCCCGCCACCCCCGCGCTGCTCACCCCCGGCACCACCCCGGCCCCCGCGGCGGTGACCCGATGAGCGCCGCCTCCCTGACGACGGCTCCCGTGCGCCGGGCTCTGCCCCGCCCGCGCGGCCTGATCTGGACGGTCCTGCGGCTGCACCGCACCGCCCTGTGGACCTGGACCGCGTTCGTGGTGCTCACCGCCGGCCTGCTGCTGTGGCTCCACGGCCCCGGCGCGGCCCACACACAGCACCTGCTCGACACCTTCGGCTACGCGGGCGTGCAGCGGGACGCCTGGACCGCCGGCGTCGTCGGCTCCCCCTTCTCCGGCGCCTACAACGACCTCTTCTACGCCCCGGCCTCCCTGCTGAACGCGGCCTCGTTCGCGGTCGCCCTCTTCGCGGGCGGCTCCCTGATCACCCGCGAGCTGGAGAACGGCACCGCGCACCTCGCCTGGACCCAGTCCGTCACCCCGGCCCGCTGGCTCGCCGCCAAGCTGGCGGTGCCCGCGCTGTTCATCACCGCCGGCACCGGACTGCTCGTCGCGCTCTACCGGCTGCTGTGGTCCGCGCACAGCGACCTCCTGCTGGCCGGGTACGGACCGCGCTCCCTGTACTTCGCCCTCGGGCCGGCCACCGTCGCCGCGCCGCTGCTCGGTCTGGCCGTCGGCGTGCTGGCCGGGCTCGTCCTGCGCCGCACCCTGGCCGCCCTCACGGTCGCCGGTGTCGTCCAGTTCGCCGTCCTCGCGTTCCGCGCCAACTCCTGGCCCTTCCAGGGCCACTACCAGCAGCCCGAACTGTCCGTCCGCAGCCGGGCCGTCACCTCCACCGGCGCCCGGATCGCCGACCCCGGCTGCCACGAGAGCCGCGCGTGCCTGGCCCGGCACGACATCACCGGCTTCACCCGCCAGTACCTCCCCTCCCCCGACTACTGGCCCCGCCAGCTCCTGGAGACCGGCGTCCTGCTGGCCGCCACCGCGCTCCTGGTCGCCGCGGCCTTCGCCGTCCTGAGGAGGACGTCCACCTCATGAGCGCCCCCACCCTGCGCCGCCCGGCCCCGCACCCGTCCGGCCCGTCCCGGCCGCGCCCCTCCGGCCTGACCTGGGCCGTGCTGCGCCTGCACCGCGCCGCACTGCTCCTGTGGGGCGGCTTCCTGCTCGTCACCGCCGTGGTCCTGGCCTGGATGTACGTCATCGCCCCGGAGGCCCGCGCGGCCGCCGGCCCGGTCACCTCCGAGGGGACCTACCGCACCGGAACCGCCCTGGTCTCCACCGCCTTGTCCTACCTGATGTTCCCGGTGGCGGCCTGGGCCGGCGGGGCGCTGACCGGCCGGGAGCTGGAGGACGGCACCGCGCACCTCGCCTGGACGCAGTCCGTCAGCCCGGCCCGCTGGCTGGCCGTGAAGCTCGCCGTACCGGCCGCCGCGCTCACCGCGGGCACCACCCTCGCCGTCCTGCTCCTCGGCTGGGCGCGCCGCGGCGGCGACCCGCGCCTGGTCGACGCCTGGTACGACCCCGACGTCCACCTCGCGCTCGGCCCGGCCGCCGTCGCCCACGTCCTCGCCGGGCTCGCCCTCGGCGCGCTCGCGGGCCTGGTCCTGCGCAGGGCGCTGCCCGCCGCCGCGGTGGCGTTCGCGCTCACCCTCGTCGTCCACGAGGTGCTGGAGGCGTACCGGCCGAGCCTGTGGCCCGCCTCCACGGTCACCGGACGGGCGGCCCTCGCCCTCCCGCCCGATGCCCTGGACCTGGAGCACGGCGCCGTCACGACCGACGGACAGCGCATCGGGAACGACCTGGCCTGCGTGGGCTCCCAGACCCCGGCGCAGGTCCGTACCTGCATGAAGGAGGCCGGGCTGAGCGACTTCTGGGCGAGCTACCACCCGCGGTCCCACCTCTGGCCCCTCCAGCTCGTGGAGAGCGGGGTCCTGCTGGCCGTCGCGGGGGCCGCGACCGCCGCCGCCTTCGCCCTGCTGCGCCGTCGCACGGCGTAACCGGCGGTATTCCGGGCGGGCGGGCGGCTCGTGGTGGGGGCCCGGAGGCGGTTTCCGGGCGCCTGGACGTCCGGGAGCCGCCCCCCGATAGCCCGCACGTCATGTCCTCGTAACCATCGATTCAGGTGACCTTGCGACCCTCGGGGAATGCAGCCCGCCGTGCCCGAGCCTTCTCCCTCGCCGGAGAACGAGCCCTCGCCGACCACGCGGAGTGAGCGTACGCCGGAGATACGGAATGGCAATTTCCGTATCGCCGCGCTGGCGCCCGCTCTCTCCGACGCGCCGGTCTCGCCTTCGGCGCGGAAGAATGGGTCCATGAATCAGCCAAGCGCCCAGGCACCCGTGCAGCACCCGCAGCCCTCCGTCGGTTCCATCGCCGCACACCGGCCGCACACGGTCGCGGCCAACGTCTCCGACCTGGAGCCCGACCTCGACGCCGACCTCGACGAGTACGAGGACACGGTGCAGGACGGCATCACGCTGCCGCAGGGCCGGTTCCTGGACCGCGAGCGGAGCTGGCTGGCATTCAACGAACGCGTGCTCGAACTCGCGGAGGACCCGAACACCCCGCTGCTGGAGCGCGCCAACTTCCTGGCCATCTTCGCCAGCAACCTGGACGAGTTCTTCATGGTCCGGGTCGCCGGCCTGAAGCGCCGCATCGCCACCGGCGTCGCCACCAAGTCCGCCTCCGGTCTCCAGCCCCGCGAGGTCCTGGAGATGATCTGGGCGCGCTCGCGCGAGCTGATGGCCCGGCACGCCGCGTGCTACCAGGAGGACGTCGCCCCCGCGCTCGCGGAGGAGGGCATCCACCTGGTCCGCTGGAGCGAGCTGACCGAGAAGGAACAGGCCCGCCTGTTCACCCTCTTCCGGCACCAGATCTTCCCGGTCCTGACCCCGCTGGCCGTCGACCCCGCGCACCCCTTCCCGTACATCTCGGGCCTGTCGCTGAACCTGGCCGTCGTCGTACGGAACCCGGTCAGCGGCCACCGGCACTTCGCGCGCGTCAAGGTCCCGCCGCTGCTCTCCCGCTTCCTGGAGGCCTCCCCGAACCGCTACGTCCCCATCGAGGACGTGATCGCGGCCCACCTGGAGGAGCTGTTCCCGGGCATGGAGGTGCTGGAGCACCACACCTTCCGGCTCACCCGCAACGAGGACCTGGAGGTCGAGGAGGACGACGCCGAGAACCTGCTCCAGGCCCTGGAGAAGGAGCTGATGCGGCGCCGCTTCGGGCCGCCGGTGCGCCTGGAGGTCGAGGAGTCCATCGACCGGTACGTCCTCGACCTCCTCGTACGGGAACTGAAGATCTCCGAGGCCGAGGTGTACCCGCTGCCCGGCCCCCTGGACCTCACGGGCCTGTTCGGCATCGGCTCGCTGGACCGGCCCGAGCTGAAGTACCCCAAGTTCATCGCCGGCACCCACCGCGACCTCGCGGAGGTCGAGTCGGCGTCCCCGCCGGACATCTTCGCCGCCCTGCGCGAGCGCGACGTCCTGCTGCACCACCCCTACGACTCCTTCTCCACCTCGGTGCAGGCCTTCCTGGAGCAGGCGGCGGCCGACCCGGACGTCCTCGCCATCAAGCAGACCCTGTACCGGACCTCGGGCGACTCGCCCATCGTGGACGCGCTGATAGACGCCGCCGAGTCCGGCAAGCAGGTCCTCGTGCTGGTCGAGATCAAGGCGCGCTTCGACGAACAGGCCAACATCAAGTGGGCCAGGAAGCTGGAGGAGTCCGGCTGCCACGTCGTCTACGGCCTGGTCGGTCTGAAGACCCACTGCAAGCTGTCGCTGGTGGTCCGGCAGGAGGGCGACACCCTGCGCCGCTACTCCCACGTGGGCACCGGCAACTACCACCCGAAGACGGCCCGGCTCTACGAGGACCTCGGCCTGCTCACCGCCGACCCCCAGGTCGGCGCGGACCTCTCCGACCTCTTCAACCGGCTGTCCGGCTACTCGCGCCGCGAGACCTACCGCCGGCTGCTGGTCGCCCCCAAGTCGCTGCGCGACGGCCTGATCGCGCGGATCAACAAGGAGGTCCAGCACCACAACGCCGGACGCCCCGCGTTCGTCCGCATCAAGGTCAACTCGATGGTGGACGAGGCCCTCATCGACTCCCTGTACCGCGCCTCCCAGGCCGGCGTGCCGGTCGACGTGTGGGTACGCGGGATCTGCGCCGTGCGGCCCGGCGTCACGGGCCTGTCCGAGAACATACGGGTGCGTTCCGTCCTCGGCCGCTTCCTGGAGCACTCCCGGGTCTTCACCTTCGGCAACGGCGGCGAACCCGAGGTGTGGATCGGCAGCGCCGACATGATGCACCGCAACCTCGACCGGCGGATCGAGGCCCTGGTCAGGGTCACCGACCCGGCTCACCGGGCAGCCCTCAACCGGCTGCTGGAGACCGGCATGTCCGACACCACCGCCTCCTGGCACCTCGGCCCCGACGGCGAGTGGACCCGACACGCGACCGACGCGGACGGCCAGCCCCTGCGGAACGTCCAGGAGATGCTCATAGACGCCCGGAGGCGCCGGCGTGGCACAGCAGCACCTTGATCCCCCCACCAGTCCGCCGGCCGGGACGGCCCCCGCGGTCCCGGCCGGGCCCGGCCCGGAAGGTGCCCCCATCGGTGACGCCCTGGCGGGCTATCTCCGGGCCCAGGCCACGGAGTTCCTGCGCTCGCTGCGCCAGCACCGGGAAACCGGCAACGCGGCGGGCGACGCGGGCGACGCGGCGCGTTCCCTGCGCCGCTCCGCCCGCCGGATCAGCGGCAGCCTGCACACCTTCCGGCCACTGCTCGACGCGGACTGGTCGGAGTCGATGCGCCCCGAGCTGGCCTGGCTGTCGGGCACTCTGGCCCGCGAACACGCCTACGCCGCCCGCCTGGAGCGGCTGCTCGGCGCGCTGAACCGGCTCTCGGGGACCACCGCGCTGCCCGCGCAGGCGGGCTCCGCCCCGGCCGCCCCCAAGGGGAACCTGACCGTCGGCGCCGCGAAGGCGGGCGCCCTCCTGGACCGGCAGCTCACCCTCGCGCGGACCCGAGCCCACTCGGCGGCCCTCCAGGCGCTCGGCTCCTCACGGTTCCACGCGGTCGCCGACAGCGTCGCCGTCCTCGCCAGCGAGGTCCCGCTCGCCCCGGCCGCCGACACCACCGACCTGCGCCCGCTGGCCCGCGCGGCACAGGACCGGCTCGCCGACGCCGTCACCGCGCTGCCGCTGGTCACCGCGGGCCACCCCTACAACGCGGAGGCTCTCGTCCACGGCCTCTCCGCGGACACCGCCCCCCAGCCGCAGGACGCGCCCTGGCACCAGGTCCGGCTGCTGCTGCGGCTGCACCGCTACGCGCACGAGGTGCTGAACGGCGGACAGTGCCCCGCCGACGGACGGCTGCTCGGCGCGGGGCAGGCGCTCAACCGGCACCGCGACGCGGCCGAGGCGGCGGCTGCCGCGGCGGCAGCCGCGCGCACCCCGCGGATCGCCCCGGCCACGGCGTACGCGCTCGGGGTGCTCCACGCCGACCAGCGGCACGAGGTGGAGGCGGCCAGGTTCGCCTTCCAGCAGGCGTGGCAGAAGGAAGCCGTACCCACCCCGTGAGGCAGGCCCCGCGGCCGACCCACCCCGTGAGGGAGACTCCATGGCCGACGCACCCCCTGAGGGAGACTCCATGGCCGACGACGACACCATTCACGCCGCGGGCTGTGTCCTGTGGCGCCGCTCCCCGGCGGGCTCCGGGCTGGAGATCTGTCTCGTGCACCGGCCCAAGTACGACGACTGGTCGCACCCCAAGGGCAAGCTGAAACGCGGCGAGGAGTCCCTGGCCGGCGCGTTGCGCGAGGTCGGCGAGGAGACGGGCTACGACGCGGTGCCGGGCGCCGCCCTTCCGACGCTGCGCTATGTCGTCGGCGACCGTCCCAAGGAGGTCCGCTACTGGGCCGCCGAGGCGGGCGACGGCGGTTTCACGCCGAACGACGAGGTCGACCGCGTGCTGTGGCTCTCCCCCGGCGCGGCCCGCGACCGCCTCACCCAGCCCCGCGACCGCGACCTGGTGGACGCGCTGCTGGCGGCGCTGCACCTGGCGTGAGCGGGACCCGGCGCGCGGGACGCGCGGCCCTCCGGCCGGCCGGGTGACGTGCGTCCGGATGAGGGATGGCGGACGCGCGCGGACGATGGAACAGGGGCCACCCCTGTTGGTTACCTAGAGTTTCCCCGCAGGCCCCCTGGGCCGGAATCCGGCCGTGTCCTCGACGTAAGCGTTCCGTGACCTCACCGCACCGCCCTCAGGGGTTCACCCCCCGTTCACTTATGGCCATCGACGCCTTCACCTGATCTGCCTAATTTCGGCCGTACACGGTGCGAAGGACGTCGCAGGACGATCCCGCCGCATCACTACAGACCGCATTACTCAGACTTCGCACGCCGCCTCCAGACGGCGGCTCCTGGAAGGAACTCCCGAAAGTGAAGCTTCAGCGCATGAACCGGCGGGCCCTCACCCTCGGTGCTCTCGCCGTCTCCGGCGCCCTGGCCCTCACGGCGTGCGGCTCTGACGACACGGGCAAGGACACCAGCGGCGGCAGCTCGGCGCCGACCGCCGCCGCGGGCTCCATCAAGTGTGACGACGCCAAGGGTCAGCTCCAGGCCTCCGGCTCCTCCGCGCAGAAGAACGCGATCGACGCCTGGGTCAAGGCCTACACGGCCGCCTGCAAGGGCGTTCAGATCAACTACAACCCGACGGGTTCGGGCGCCGGTGTCACCGCGTTCACCCAGGGCCAGACCGCGTTCGCCGGTTCGGACTCGGCTCTCAAGCCGGAAGAGGCCACCGCGGCCAAGAAGACCTGCGGCGGCAACGCGGCGGTCGACCTGCCCATGGTCGGTGGCCCCATCGCCATCGGTTACAACCTCCCGGGTGTCGACAACCTCGTCCTGGACGCCTCGACGATCGCCAAGATCTTCGACGGCAAGATCAAGACGTGGGACGACGAGGCGATCGCCAAGCTGAACCCCGACGCGAAGCTCCCCAGCACCAAGATCCAGGCGTTCCACCGCTCGGACGAGTCCGGCACCACGGACAACTTCACCAAGTACCTCAAGGCCGTCGCCCCGTCGGACTGGAAGTACTCGGGCGGCAAGGCCTGGCAGGCGCAGGGCGGCCAGTCCGCTCAGGGCTCCTCCGGCCTCGCCCAGCAGGTCAAGCAGACCTCCGGCGCGATCTCGTACTTCGAGCTGTCCTACGCCGCCGACGGCATCAGCACCGTCGACCTCAAGACGGACGCCGCCACCCCGGTCAAGGCCACCGTCGAGAACGCCACCAAGGCCATCTCCACCGCCAAGGTCGCCGGCGTCGGCAACGACCTGGCCCTGGAGCTGAACTACAAGCCGACCGCCGAGGGCGCCTACCCGCTCACCCTGGTCACCTACGAGATCGTCTGCGAGAAGGGCAACAAGGCCGACACCCTGGCCGCCACCAAGTCCTTCCTCACCTACATCGCCAGCGAGGAAGGGCAGAAGCAGCTCACCGCCGCCCAGTACGCGCCCATCCCCGACGAGATCATCACCAAGGTCCGCTCCACCGTCGCGAACCTGAGCTGACCCGAGTGTGCGGCCCGCCTCACCGAGGCGGGCCGCACCGTCCGGTGCACCGCCGCCTGGAGCCGCCACTCGACCCGGCTCCGCAGACCGGAGACTCCTGATGGACATATCGACACAGAACACCGAAGCACCACCCCCCACCCCACCGCCTTCGACCGAGCAGAAGCGTGCGGCCCGTGGCGCCACCCGCCCCGGCGACCGCGTCTTCCTCGGTCTCTCCCGCGGGTCCGGCATCCTCCTGCTGGTGATCATGGCCGCCATCGCGGTCTTCCTCACCTACCGCGCCGCGATCGCGATCAGCAAGGACCACGCGAACTTCCTCACGACGTTCGAGTGGAACACCAACATCGAGCCGCCGTCCTTCGGCATCGCGGTGCTGGCCTTCGGCACGGTGGTCTCCGCGATCATCGCCATGGCCCTCGCGGTCCCGGTCGCCGTCGGCATCGCCCTGTTCATCACGCACTACGCGCCGCGCAGACTCGGCGGCCCCATCGCGTACGTGATCGACCTGCTCGCCGCCGTCCCGTCCATCGTCTACGGCCTCTGGGGCGCCCTCGTCCTGGTGCCGCACATGAACGGCCTGTTCGGCTGGCTCGACCACTACTTCGGCTGGACCGGCGTCTTCGAGTGGCAGGGCGGAGCGCCCCGCTCGATGCTCACCGTCGGCATCCTGCTCGCCATCATGATCCTCCCGATCATCACCAACGTCAGCCGTGAGGTCTTCCGGCAGGCGCCGATGATGATCCAGGAGGCCGCCCTCGCGCTCGGCGCCACCCGCTGGGAGGTCATCCGCATGGCGGTGCTGCCCTTCGGCCGCTCCGGCGTGATCTCCGCCTCGATGCTCGGCCTCGGCCGCGCGCTCGGCGAGACGATGGCCGTCGCCACCGTGCTCTCCCCGAACTTCGACATCCAGGCCAGCCTGCTCGATCCCGGCGGCGGCACCTTCGCGCAGAACATCGCGGCCAAGTTCAACGAGGCCACCGAGTTCGGCCAGGACGCCCTGATCGCCTCGGGTCTGATCCTGTTCGTGATCACCCTGCTGGTCAACGGCGCGGCCCGCCTCATCATCAACCGCCGCAAGGAGTACTCGGGGGCCAACGCATGAGCAACGCACCCGTCACCCGCAAGCACGCCAGCTCCCTGCGCGGCGGCAGCCTTCCCAAGTGGTCCCCCTGGGCCATCGCGGCCGGCGCGGTGATCGTCGCCGTCGGACTCGGCCTCGGCGCCGGCCTCGACAGCAAGGTCCAGTGGGGCCTGATCGCCGCGCTCCTCTTCGTCCTCGGCACCTACGTCGTCGCCGCGCGCGTCGAGGGCCGCCGCCAGGCCAAGGACCGGGTCGCCACCAGCCTGGTGTGGGTCTGCTTCATCGTCGCCGTCGTCCCGCTCGTCTCCCTGGTCTGGGAGACGGTCAAGCGCGGTGTGAAGGTCTTCGACCCGCACTTCCTGAGCCACTCCATGGGCGTGGTCGCCGACACCGACACCGGTGGCGGCATCTACCACGCGATCATCGGCACCCTGGAGCAGGTGGGCATCGCCTCGCTCATCGCCGTGCCGATCGGTGTGCTCACCGCGATCTACCTCGTCGAGTACGGCCGCGGCAAGCTCGCGAAGGCCGTCACCTTCTTCGTCGACGTCATGACGGGCATCCCGTCGATCGTCGCCGGTCTGTTCATTCTCAGCTTCTGGATCCTGATCCTGGACATGGGCTACTCCGGCTTCGCCGGCGCGATGGCCCTGTCGATCCTGATGATGCCCGTGGTGGTCCGCTCCACCGAGGAGATGCTCAAGCTCGTCCCGAACGAGCTGCGCGAGGCCTCCCTCGCGCTCGGCATCCCGAAGTGGCGCACCATTCTCAAGGTGGTCCTGCCGACGTCCATCGGCGGCATCACCACGGGCGTGATGCTGGCCGTCGCGCGCATCACCGGTGAGACCGCTCCGGTGCTGCTGCTGGTGTGGGGCACCGGCTTCATCAACAACAACCCCTTCGACGGTCCGCAGGCGTCGCTGCCGCTGTACATCTACCAGCAGTACGCCGCCGGAACCTCGGCGTCCGTCGACCGGGCCTGGGCAGCGGCGCTCGCCCTCATCCTGTTCGTCATGATCCTCAACATGGGTGCCCGCGCCGTCGCGCGCTGGAAGGCGCCCAAGGCGGGCCGCTGACGCGGCCGATCAGCGATCCGATCCTTTCGAAAGAAGCAGTGACTGACATGGCCAAGCGAATCGACGTAAGCGGTCTGACCGCCTACTACGGCGCCCACAAGGCGATCGAAGACATCTCCATGACCGTCGAGCCCCGCTCGGTGACGGCCTTCATCGGCCCCTCCGGCTGCGGCAAGTCGACCTTCCTGCGCACCCTGAACCGGATGCACGAGGTCACCCCCGGCGGCCGCGTCGAGGGCAAGGTGCTGCTGGACGACGAGGACCTGTACGGCAGCGCGATCGACCCGGTCGCCGTGCGCCGCACCATCGGCATGGTCTTCCAGCGCCCCAACCCCTTCCCCACCATGTCGATCTTCGACAACGTGGCGGCGGGCCTGAAGCTCAACGGCTCCTACAACAAGTCCGAGCTGAGCGACATCGTGGAGAAGTCCCTCAAGGGCGCGAACCTCTGGAACGAGGTCAAGGACCGGCTGAACAAGCCCGGCTCCGGCCTGTCCGGCGGCCAGCAGCAGCGGCTGTGCATCGCCCGGGCGATCGCGGTGGAGCCGCAGGTCCTCCTCATGGACGAGCCCTGCTCGGCCCTGGACCCGATCTCCACCCTCGCCATCGAGGACCTGATCGGCGAGCTGAAGGAGCGCTTCACGATCGTCATCGTGACGCACAACATGCAGCAGGCCGCCCGCGTCTCCGACCGCACGGCGTTCTTCAACCTCTCCGCGGTCGGCCAGCCCGGCCGCCTGATCGAGATAGACGACACGGAGCGGATCTTCTCCAACCCGTCCGTCCAGGCCACGGAGGACTACATCTCCGGCCGCTTCGGCTGAGCCGGCCCCTCCCCAGAACCCCTCGCGGTGCTGCATGGCGGTGCCACCGCGAGGACGAAAAGGGCCCGCCCCCGGACTACCGGGGGCGGGCCCACTCGTTTACATCACCAGCCAGCCCGGGAAAATCCAGCCCGTCCGGCGTTTGAGGACAAGGCCGAAGGCCGAAAGCGGGGACCTGAGGGCGCAGCCCCCAGAAACGGGACGGGAAGGGGCGGAGGGGGCGAACCAACAGCCCGCTACAGCGACAGCACCGCCGCACTCACGACTACAGCACCGCCAGATTCACGACCCAGAAGCTCAGCGCGGCGACAAGCGCGGCGGCCGGCATGGTGATGAACCAGCCGAGGACGATGTTCTTGGCGACCCCCCACCGCACGGCGTTCACCCGCTTGGTGGCCCCCACACCCATGATCGCGGAAGTGATCACATGCGTGGTCGAGATGGGCGCCTTGAAGAGGTAGGCGGTGGCGAACATGATCGACGCCCCCGTCGTCTCCGCGGCGAACCCCTGCGGCGGATCGAGTTCGATGATCTTCCGCCCCAGCGTCCGCATGATCCGCCAGCCACCCGCGTAGGTCCCCAGCGACAGCATCATCGCGCAGACGATCTTCACCCAGACCGGGATCGGGTCCCCCGCGCCCTGCACGTCGGCGATGACCAGCGCCATCACGACGATGCCCATCGTCTTCTGGGCGTCCTGGAGCCCGTGCCCGAGCGCCATACCGGCCGCCGAGACGGTCTGCGCGATACGGAACCCGCGCTTGGCCTTGTGCGGGTTGGACCGCCGGAACAGCCACATGATCGCGGTCATCACCAGGTAGCCGACGATGAGGCCGACCACCGGCGAGAGGAACATCGGGATGATGATCTTGTCGAGCACGCCGTCCCAGTAGACCCGCGTGCCGCCGGCCAGCGCCGCACCGACCATGCCGCCGAACAGGGCGTGCGAGGACGAGGAGGGCAAACCGAAGTACCAGGTGATCAGGTTCCAGGTGATCGCGCCGATGAGGGCGGCGAAGAGGATGCCCATCCCCTTCGACCCCTCGGGCGTCTGGATCAGCCCCTCACTGACGGTCTTGGCGACCCCGCTGCCGAGGAAGGCACCGGCGAGGTTCATCACCGCGGCCATGGCGAGCGCGGCCCGGGGCGTCAGGGCACGCGTGGACACGGACGTGGCGATGGCGTTCGCCGAGTCGTGGAAACCGTTCGTGTACGTGAATCCGAGCGCGACCGCGATGGTCACGATCAAGGCAAAGGTGTCCATGAACGGGTCAGGACTCCTTGACGGCGATGGTCTCCACCGTGTTCGCCACGTGCTCGAACGCGTCGGCCGCTTCCTCCAGCACATCCACGATCTGCTTGAGCTTCAGCACCTCGATGGCGTCGTACTTGCCGTTGAAGAGGTGGGCGAGCAGCTTGCGGTGGATCTGGTCGGCCTGGTTCTCCAGGCGGTTGACCTCGATCCAGTACTCGGTGAGGTTGTCCATGGTCCGCAGGTTCGGCATGGCCTCCGCGGTCAGGTCCGCGGCCCGCGCCAGTACCTCGATCTGCTGCTCGACGCCCTTGGGCAGCTCCTCGACCTGGTAGAGGACGACCAGGTCGACGGCCTCCTCCATGAAGTCCATGATGTCGTCGAGGGACGAGGCCAGGTTGTAGATGTCCTCGCGGTCGAACGGCGTGATGAACGAGGAGTTCAACTGGTGGAAGATCGCGTGTGTCGCATCGTCACCGGCGTGTTCGGCGGCCCGCATACGCTCTGCGATCTCGGCCCGGTCGGAGGCGTCCGCTCCGAGCAGTTCCATCAGGAGTTTCGAGCCCGTGACGATGTTGTCCGCGGATGCGGAGAACATGTCGTAGAAGCTCGTCTCCCTGGGGGTCAGACGAAAGCGCACGTTGGGGTCCTCGGGGTGCTTCGGTTCGGTCAGGCTGATGCTAGGCGCATCATCCGGCCACGGCTAATGGGCCGTCCCCCAGTGTCGCCCATCGGGCACGGTGATCAGCACAGGGTCCGGTACCGGTGTCTGGCACGGGCCCTGTACCCGGCAAAGTTCGGTACCATATACCCACCAGGGGTATACGTACAGGGCGTATCAGACGAGATTCGGCCAGGTTCTCAGGCCGGATCCCGACCGGCATCCGGGACAGTCCCCGGTCAGGCCCCTGACAAAACCACCGAGTGGATCAACAGGAGGACGCGATGACGACCACCGAGGCCGGCGCGACCGCGCCCTCCGGCGACGAGCACGCGGTCGTGACCGATCACGACCGCGGCGTCCACGGCTACCACCAGCGGAAAGACGAACACCTGAAGCGGCTGCGCCGGATCGAGGGGCAGATCCGCGGCCTCCAGCGGATGGTCGACGAGGACGTCTACTGCATCGACATACTCACCCAGGTCTCCGCCTCCACGAAGGCCCTGCAGTCCTTCGCCCTCCAGCTCCTGGAGGAGCACCTGCGGCACTGCGTCGCGGACGCGGCCCTCAAGGGCGGCGACGAGATCGACGCGAAGGTCGAGGAAGCGACGAAGGCGATCGGCCGGCTCCTCCGCACCTGAGCGATGTGACGTACGCGACGCAAGGGACGTATGTGACATCCGCGACCCCTGTGACGTTCCCAACCCGCGCCGGGACCACCGGAGCCGGTACACCGAAGGCGGAACGCCGGAGCCGGTACGCCGGAGCCTGACCACCGGTCCCGGGGACACCGATCCCGGGGACACCCGAGCCGGAACGCCGCCGCCCCCTGGATCGGGCCGACCGAGGGACACCCCTCCGCCCGGCGGGGACCGGCGCCCGAGAAGCGGCCCTAGTCCCTTTGCGCCCCTCCCGAACAGGCACGTTCTTCGGCCACTTTCAGCACCGCGTCGATGCTCTCCAGGCTGAGCCGGTCCTCGTGGGCGGCCGAGGCCGCGATGATCAGGTCACCGCACAGCTCGATCTCGGCGAGGGCCACGTGGTCCTGAACTGCCGTACCGCCGACCGGAGCCACGTGCATCACCTCTTCCTGGCGTCACCGACTTCCTAGAGTAGGGAGCGGCCTACACACCGCGCATGGCACGGAAGGGCCATTTCCGGCCCTCCGGTGAAGCTACGGCTCCGGATGCTCTTGCCCATGGCGCCGGAACCCACTACTCCGCGATCTTCCCGGCGTAGATGTCCCCGGCGTCCGGCAGCCGTACCCGGGCGGTGGCCCCGAAGTCGTACAGCAGGGTCGTGGAGGCGACGTCGACGGTGCCCTTTTGCCGGTCGTTGACGAAGCTGAACCGGTGCCGGACCTTGCGCAGCCGCCCCTGGTCGTCGAGGTAGGCGTCGAACGGGACCGCGGTGGTGGCGAACCCTTTCGCCGCTGCGTGCAGCGCGGGCCCCTGCCCTGCGGAGGCGCCCCGCGCGGCCACCAGCAGGTCGGCGGTCCCCCGGTAGTGCCGCACCGAGGTCCCGGCGATCTCGGTCCGGCCCACGTAGGTCGCCGTCCGCGCGCCGCGCAGCAGCTCGGCCGCCGCGTACGGGTCGGTCGCGCCGCCGGTCACCAGGTTCCCGTCCGTGAGACCGGCCGTCTCCACCCGGACCCATTTGTCGGCGGGCACACCGGCGCCCCGGTTCTTCATGAACAGCGCGCCCGGCGCGAGCAGTTCGGTGATCGGCCGGTGCTCGGCCGTCCCGGCGGGGTCCTGCGGCAGCATCACCTTGAGCTGCCCGGTCTGCTTGCGGAAGTCGTAGACGCCCTGGCCGCGGATGGTGACCCGGGTGCCGCCGGTGGCCATCTCCATCGACGTGGTGGTCCTGGCGCTGCCCGCGCGCTCCAGCACACCGGCCGCCTGCCGCAGCGCCCCCACGGTGTCGGTGCCGATGCTCACGTCCTCGGCGGCGGCCCCGCTTCCCGAGCACCCGGTGCCACAGACCACGAGTCCCGCCATGACGAGGGCCACCGCGGCCGTCCGCCCCTCCTGCTGCGCCACCATCGTCCGCCGACCCCCAGCCGGTCCGTCCCGGGCCTCCCTGTCGTCCGGTTAACGACGGGTGCGGGCGGCCGTCACGCGGCGGGAGTCCGTTCACTTGCCTTGGGTAACGTTGTCGGTGTGGAGCAGCAGGACGTCAGCGACCCGGTATCCGAGCACCGCGCGACCACGGTCGAGCAAGGCCCCTTCTGTCTGGCCCGCTGCACCTGCGGCTGGCGCGGCCCCGCCCGCCGGGCGAGAAGCCAGGCCCGCATGGACGCCACCACCCACGCCGCCCAGGCGACCACGTGACCCAGGCGACCACCTGACCTCCGGCCCAGACCGACCCCGCCGTCCCCCTGCCCCCACGCCCGTGCTGTGATGCGGATGTCGTAGCGGTTTCGCGACGGTGGGGCGTGGAACCTGCGGGCCCGGGGAGCCGTCTCGTTCCACGGAACCCAGGGGAGGCGCACATGCAACGGCGTACGTTCATCGGCGGGACCACCGCCGTCCTCGCGGCGGCGGCGACGTCCGCCTGCGAGGGCACGGACACCAAGGGGGCCTCCGGCGCCTCCGGCACCGCGCGAAGCGCCACGGCGGACGCCTCCGGCATCCGCACGGCGACCACGAGCGGCCGCGCCGCCGCCAACTGGACCGCGCTCTCCCACGACCTGGACGGCACCCTCGTACGGCCCGGCGACAGCGCCTGGCCGGCCGCACGGCAGCTCTACAACACGCGCTTCGACGGCCTGAAGCCCGCCGCCGTCGCCTATGTCGCGCACGCCGACGACATACGCACCACGATGGACTACGCCCGCGCCCACGGCGTCAAGGTGTCGATACGCAACGGCGGCCACTCGTACGCCGGCTGGTCCTCCGGGGACGGCCGGCTGGTCATCGACGTCTCGCTGCTGAGCAGGATCCGCGCCTCGGCGAACGAGGCGGTCGTCGGCGCCGGTGCCAAGCTGATCGACGTCTACCGCACGCTGGCCGCGAAGGGCGTCACCATCCCGGCGGGCTCCTGCCCCACCGTCGGCGTCTCCGGGCTGACGCTGGGCGGCGGCCACGGCGTGGTGTCCCGGGCGTACGGACTGACCTGCGACAGCCTCACCGGGGCGACGCTGATCACCGCCGACGGCAAGCGGGTGACCGCCGACTCCGCGGAGAACAAGGACCTGTTCTGGGCGCTGCGCGGCGCGGGCAACGGCAACTTCGGCGTCGTCACCGAACTGCGCTTCAAGACCCACCCGGCGCCCCAGGGCGTCTCCGCGTACATGACCTGGCCGTGGGCCAAGGCCGCGGCCGTGGTGAGGGCCTGGCAGGAATGGGGCCCCGACCAGCCGGACGAGATCTGGTCCTCGTGCCATCTCGCGAGCGCCCCAGGCGGCGGCCCGACGGTCTCGGTGTCCGCCTTCTCCCTCGGCACCTACGGCGAACTCCAGAACGCCGTGGACAAGTTGGCCGACCGCATCGGCTCCCCCGCGCGCGGCGTCAGCCTCAGGCGGCGCTCCTACAAGGAGGCGATGGAGGTGTACGCGGGCTGCTCGTCCTTCTCGGCGGACGCCCAGTGCCATCTGCCGGGCTCGACCCCGGGCCGCAGCCCGCAGGGCCACCTCGGGCGGGAGACGTACGCGGCCCGCTCGGACTTCTTCGACCGGTCGGTCTCCGCCGCCGGCGTCCAGACGCTGCTGAGCCAGATCTCCGCGGTGCGCGGCGGCGCGGGCAGCATCGCGCTCACGGCGCTCGGCGGCGCGGTCAACCGCGTCTCGCCCACCGCGACCGCGTTCGTGCACCGCCGCTCCCGCATGCTCGCGCAGTACCTGGTGTCCTGGCAGGCGGGCACGGCCGGCACCACCGCCCAGTCCTGGCTGACCGGCGCCCACCAGTCGATGGCCCGGCACGCCTCGGGCGCCGCCTACCAGAACTACACGGACGCCACCCTGACCGACTGGCGCAAGGCCTACTACGGGGACGCGGCGAGCCGGCTCACGGCCCTGAAGCACCGTTACGACCCGAACCGCTTCTTCTCGTTCCCGCAGGCGCTGTAGCCGGCCGACGGGGAAGCCGCGTGCGCTCGGGCTCGGTCGGGGTCGGTCAGGCGGCGAGGTCCCGCTCCTCGGTGCCTCGGTCGCGCGCCCCCGGGACGAGCGTCTCCTGACCGGCGGGAGCGGCACCCCGCGCGCGGATGAGCCGTCCGGCGCGCGGCGACCGCTCCACGGCCTTCGCCACCGGGGTGAGCAGGGCCATGGCGAGCGGCGACAGCAGCAGGGCGACGGCGGTGCCGAGGGCGAAGCCGCCGATGACGTCCGTCGGGTAGTGCACGCCCATGTAGACGCGGCAGAACCCTTCGAGCAGCGCGAGCCCTATGCCGGCGAGCCCGAACTTGCGGTGGGCGACGAAGAGTCCGACGCCCACCGCCATGGTGAGCGTCGCGTGGTCGCTGACGAACGAGAAATCGTTCTTGCCGCCGATCAGGACGTCGAGGCCCTGGTGGTCGACGAAGGGCCGCGGGCGCTCCACGAAACCCCGTATCGGAACATTCACCAGGACGGCGATACCGGCCGCGAGCGGTGCCCAGACCAGGGCGGCCACGGAGGACGCGGCCTCGGCGCCGCCGCGCCGCCGGACGGTCCACCAGCAGCCGACGACCAGGAGGACCATCGCGAGGAGGATGCCCCACTCGCCGACGAACTCCATGACGCGGTCGAACCAGTGCGGCGCGTCCTTGGCCAGGCCATTGATGTCGTACAGCAGTCCGACGTCGGGGTTGGAACCGGATTCGGCGAGTCCAGCCATGGTGCTGCGGCCCCTTCGTCGTCTTTCCCGCGGTCGCGCCTTTTCGCGCGCCGCTCGATCCACCCCCGTGGTCGTAGAACAGGTTCTCTACGTGGAACAGGAACGCACAGTTCCCTCCGGCGGGTTCCGCACTCCACGGAACGATCACCCAGACGTTATCGAAGAGAGACACATCGCCGCAGCTCAGGGGGTGGGTTCAGCGCCGCTTCAGACCGACGTGGGCAATGCTTTCGCGCCATCTTCGGTCACTCGGGTGGCCCCGAAGTAATCGGGGGTGTCGATGGGATCGAAGCGGATGACGGCCCCCGTGCGGGGAGCGTCGATCATGTACCCGCCGCCCACGTAGATGCCCACGTGCCGGATGGCGCGCGAATCGGTGAGGTCGTCCGAGAAGAACACCAGGTCCCCGGGCAGGAGTTCGGCCCGCTTGGGGTGTGGTCCCGCGTTGTACTGGTCGTTGGCGACCCGGGGAAGACCGATCCCGGTGGACTCGAAGGCGGCCTTGGTCAGACCCGAGCAGTCGAAACGTCCGCCCTGGTCAGCGGTGCCGTTGCCGCCCCACAGATAGGGCGTGCCGAGCTTCTTCTGCGCGTACGTGATGGCGGCGGCGGCCTGCTTCGAGGGGTCGACCCGGGTCACCGGGGCGGCGAAGCTCCGCGCCAGCGTGGTGATCGTGCGCACGTAGTTCTGGGTCTCTTTGTACGGCGGCACGCCGTTGTGCTTGATGACCGCGTAGGCGCCCGCGTTGTAGGCGGCGAGCATGTTCTCGGTGGCGTCGCCGGGCGTGCCCTTCACATCGGAGGCGAGCCGGCAGTCGTACGTGGCGGCCGACGGAATCGCGTCATTCGGGTCCCATACGTCGCGGTCCCCGTCGCCGTCACCGTCCACTCCGTGCGTGGCCCAGGTGCCGGGAATGAACTGCGCTATCCCCTCGGCCTTCGCCGGGCTCTTGGCGTTCGGGTTGAACCCGCTCTCCTGATAGAGCTGGGCGGCGAGCAGCGCGGGATTGATCGCCGCGCAGAGATTGCCCCACTTCTGCACGAGCGGCTGGTACGCGGCGGGCACGGCGCCCTTGGCGAGTCCGACGGCCCCGCCGCCGATCCCGTTGGCGAGATTCCCGGCGACCATGTACACGCCGACGACGAGCAGCATCACGAAGCCGAGTCCCGCGCCGACGGCGGCGGTCGCCACGATCCACGCCTTACGCACCGTCAACCGCCCCTCACCGCACCGGAGTCCGCCGCGGTCAGTGTAGAGGCGGGTCCGGTGTACGGGGGAGATCGCGCACAGGCGGGCCGGGGTGTTCCGCCGGACGGCACCCGTGCGACGGGGGGGGGTGGTAGCCGGCCATGCCCCGCCGGACGGCACCCGTGCGACGGGGGGGTGGTGGCGGGCCGCGCCCCGCCGGACGGCACCCGTGCGACGGGGGGTGGTGGCGGGCCACGCCCGGAGAGGGTCAGGCGCCGTCCGGGGCGGCCGGCATCCGGAAGGGGCGCTATCCGGAACGGGCGCTATCCGGCCCGTTCGGCCTCGCGGTAAAGGTCGGCGGCTTCCGTCCCGAACACGGGGCTGTACGAGATGTCGTCGGTCTTCCCGCCCCGCTCGTGGCCGCCGATCACGCCGACGACCGCGCCGTCCCCGTTCACCCAGGGGCTGCCGCTGGTCCCGCCGGCGAAGTCGGGGCAGGCGACGCGCTGCTGGGCGCGGCTCGGCGCGGTGGGCTTGTCGGTGCAGGTGATGGCGGTCTCGGCCGTGCTGGGGTAGCCGGTGACGGTGACGGCGGTGGCCCCGGTGGCGCGGTGCGCGGCGAAGACGTTGCCGCCGCCCACGGCGTCCTCGGCCCTCTTTCCGTCCCGCTCGGCGAGCACGGCGAAGGCGACGTCGCTGTCCTCACTGTCTTCGGCCCGCCCGCCCTTCCACCCCTCGGGCAGGAACACGCTCCGGACGTCCCAGTACCCGAACGGCGCGCGCCCGTCCCGGTAGCCGGGCGCGAAGGACATCGCCCGGCCGCTGTCGAGGCAGTGGGCGGCGGTGAGGACGAGGTCCCGCCCCGCGCTGTGCACGACGGAGGCGGTGCAGAAGTGGCCGCCCGCGCCCTCGCTCGCCGCGTCCCCGTGGAACAGGGCGCCGACCCGGGCCGTACGGGCGTTCACGGCGGCCTGGACGGTCACGCCGAACGGTCCCGGCCCGTCGTCGGCCGCCGCCACCGAGGAGGACGTCACGGCCAGCAGCACGACCGCCGCCCCGAGCAGCGCGGGCCGCCGCCGGGCTCCGGGGTAAGGGGTGACGCGGGTGCGCTTCATCGCCTCTCACCTTGCCCCGAGCGGGTGAGCGAAACCTTGGACGAGTCCGAGTATCGCCTGAGACACCCCGGGCCGCCCGTCCGGCCTCCGAGAGCCCTGGAACCCCGGGCCAGGCGGCTCACCCACCCGGGTGAGCCACCCCTCCGGCACGGGCCCGCACGAGCTGCGCCGCCCGCCCCACGAGGACGCCCGGCCGGGGATACGGTGGCCGCGCACGTCCCGATCACGGACCCGGGGTCCGGACGCGGCGCGGCGAAGGCCCGCTCACACCCGGCCGGAGAGGAACACCACCGTTGACCGACATCCCCCCGGGCCTCGACTGGCTGCGGGCCGCGCCGGAGGGCGTGACCGGGCCGGGCCCCTGGATCGAGCTGGCCTTCGGCACGGACGGCCTGGTCCACCTCCGGGAGACCGGCGACCCGGAGAACGTCGTCACCACCACCCGCAGGAAATGGGACGCGTTCGTCCTGGGCGTACGCGCCGGCGAATTCGACCACCTGGTGGCCCGGACACCGGAGGAGAGCGCGTGAGCTGAGCCGACGGGAGCCCGTGGCCAGGCCGCCGAGACCCTGCGCGGGCTCGGCGCCCGGCTCCCCCCGGCCGGCTCAGCCCGACCTCTACTCGACCTCGGACTGGGGCTTGGATTCGGGCTCGGGCTCGGGCTCGGCGCCCGTGTACGCCGCCGTGGTCCGGTCCGCCGCGCCCCGGGCGCCGTCCTCCGGCTCACCGGCGGCCACGTTCGCCTCGTACCACCGCTCGCTGCTGCGCGTGATGAAGTCGCGGCCCTCGTCGGAGGACAGCCAGGCCATGCTGTCCTTGGGCTCCAGGAGGCCTCCCGGGGACCCGAGGTGCCCGGCCAGGCCCATCAGCCCGAGGTCCCAGCCGACGCCGACCGCGCCCGGCCCGAACTGCGCCCAGCGCTCGTCGTCGACGTGGGCGATGTGGTCGAGCCGGAAGCGGGTGCGCCCGTCCTCGGGGGTCAGCCGCACCTCGATCCAGCTCACGTCACCGCCGTACTCCCAGGTCGCGGCGAAGCTCTCGGGCGGCTCGCAGCGCTCGACGGTGCCGCCCGCGTTGCCCTCCAGCTGGTAGCCGCCGCCGAGCCGAAGCTCCCCGGAGACGGGCAGGAACCAGCGGGGGATGCGCTCGGCGCTGGTCACGGCGGCCCAGACCTCCTCGACCGGGGCGTCGTAGGCCTGACTCAGCGTCACCACCCGGGCCTCGCGCGCCTGGTACGCGCGCGTGCCGACGGTCCGCCGTACGGCGTCGATCTGATAGGTCACGTCGATCACGTCTGCTCCTCCTGCCGGCCTGCCCCTACGGGTCGCTCGTACAGGTTGCCCGTACGGGTCCCCCTTGTACTGGGGATAGCCTGCACATCATCGGATCGGCGCGCGCGTCCACCTCGCGCGGGCGCGGCGACCCGGGGAACACCGGCTCGACGGACCGTCAGAAGCGTTCCGTCGGCGCCGAGTCCGTTCGCACCGGCTCCCGCGAGCGCCGTAAAAGGGGATAACGACGGAACCACACGACAGGTTTCGCTCCCACTTCATTGCCCGGCGTGACCGGCCGTGATACACAGAGTGACCATACGACTCTTCGTATACCGCCGTACGCCTCCCGAGAGGGTCCCGCGTACGCCGGTGACAAGGGATTCGTACGAAACCCGCCAACCAATGACGTCAAGTCGACATACGAAGACGTCTTTGTCAGCGAGAATGGGCCCGACCTCTGCGCAGTGGCAGGGGGTGCAGAACTACCCACTAGGGGCGGTGACTTACATGCTTTTCGCAGCCGACAAGGGCGACATCAACACGATCATCGGCGGAATCGCCCCAGACTGGGGCCCCTTCGGCAGCCTGGGCAACGAAGCCAAGGTGATGGTCGAGGTGGTGATGGCGGTCGCCATCCTGCTGTGCCTCGGCATCGCGATCTGGGGAGCGGCCAAGCAGCGCATCGGCGCGACCGCCCTCCGCGACACCTTCAGCGCCGAACAGGGCAAGGGCCTCATCATCGCCGGGCTCACGGGAGTCTTCATCATCGGCTCCCTCGGCACGCTCTTCACCATCGTGTACGGCATGGCCGTGTAGCCCGGCCGGACCGCGCGCCGCAGCCGGCGCACCGTCAGTACCCGGCCGGGCGTGCCCGGATAGCCCGTCCCATGACCCACCCGTCCGTCGTGCCCACCGGCTGAGGTTGCGTTTCCCTGATGTCGAGTCATCACACCCCGCCCGCGCGGGAACCAGCACGGCTACCGTCGTACTACGGGGTTCAGCGAGAGGTTGAGGGGGCGTACGCGGCATGAGTCTCGGAGACGAACCCGGGTACGGCGACGCCTCGCGCGGCGAGGACAGGGGGTACGGCGGCTCCGGCCAGACCCGCACCCGCCTCCCCGACCGCCAGGGCGACGTCTACGGCGGCGCGCGCCGGGGCCGCGGGTCATCCTCCCGGAGCCTGATCACGGTCGTCGGCGTCGTCGTCCTGCTCGTCGCCGCGATCGCCTTCGCGAACCGCGGCGACGACACGCCGTCCGCGGGTGACCGGGGCGGCGACAAGGCGAGAACGTCCCCGACGGCCCCCTCCGGCGACCGCCCGGTGACCACAAGGTCCACGGGCATCCCGTCGGGCTTCCCCCACACGGGGGAGGGGGCACAGAGCGCGGCGGCGAACTACGCGGTGGCGCTAGGTTCCGCCGACATGTTCGACAAAGCCCGCCGGGACCAGATCCTGGCAACCGTGATCACGCCGTCCAAAGTGTCCGAGTTCGTGGCAACGCTGGACAAGGCGTACACCCCGCAGTTCAACAAGAACGTGGGCCTGAACGAGGACGGTTCCGCCCCGCAGGGCTACACGTTCGTCTCGCGCACGACGGCGATCGGCACCAAGGTCACCGCCTCGTCCGCCGACGCGGCGACCGTCGAGGTCTGGTGCAGCGGTCTGCTCGGCCTCGCGGGCGAGAACTCCACCAACCCGGTGACCAGCAGTTGGTTCACCATCACCATGACGCTGAACTGGACCGGCGGCGACTGGAAGATCGTCTCGCACTCGCAGAAGGACGGCCCGGCCCCCGTTCCGGGCGACGACCGGGCCTCCACCGCCGATGACATCGCGAAGGCCGTCGAGGAGTACGGAGGGTTCACGTATGCCCGCTAACCATCGCGTACTCAAGCTGACCGCCGCGCTGGGCGCGGTACAGGCCGTCGGCGTGCTGCTCGCCACGAGAGCGGTCGCCGCGCCCAAGCCGTCCCCCTCGCCGACCGGCGACGCCTGTGGACTGATCCACGGCCCCGCCAAGAACTACTGCGAGGGCGACAACAGCGGCGGAGGAAAAACCGGCCTGACCGGTGACGGCCTCGGCTCCACCCTCGACCCCCTCTCCTCCCTGGCCAAGGGCTGCGCCGACGCCGCCTCCTGGACCGTCGACAAGCTCTCTGCCGCCGTGAACGACACCGCCAACGTCGACTTCACGAACCCCAAGTTCCTCCAGCAGTACGCCGTCGTCTTCGCGGCCTCCACGATCCTGACCCTGCTGCTGTGGCTGCTGGCCGTGGCCAAGCGGGCCGTGCGGGGTGTCCCCCTCGGCACGGCCCTGTCCGAGGCGATCGGGTTCCTCTGGCTCACCGTGCTGGCCTCCGCGTTCACCCCGCTGATCCTCTACACCGTCGTATCCGCCACGGACGGCGTGACGCAGGTGCTCGCCAAGACCACCGGCAACCAGACGGACACGTTCTTCGGCACGTTCTCCGGCGCCCTCGGCAAGGGCGACAACATCGGCGGCGGCCCGATCATGCTGATCGTCGTCTCGCTGGTCTCGATCCTCGCCGCCGGCGTCCTCTGGCTGGAGCTGGTCATCCGGGCCGCCCTGCTCTACGTGGGCGCCCTGCTCGGCACCGTCGTCTACGCGGGCCTCGTCGACAAGAACCTGTGGGGCCACGTCCGCCGCTGGGCGGGCATCATGATCGCGGTGATCATGGTGAAACCGGTCATCGTGATCGTGCTCGGCCTCGCCGGAGCCCTCAGCTCCGACAACGGCCCCGACGCGTTCTCCGCCGTCGTCTCCGGCCTCGCCATCATCCTGCTCGCCATCTTCGCCAGCGCGATGATCTACCGCTTCGTACCGGGCTTCGGCGACGAGATCGCCGGCTCCCGCAACAACCGCATCATGCAGGGCGCCGAAGGCAAGGCAGCCGCCGTCATCAGCTCCCCGGCGACCATGGTCGCCCAGGGCATCAAGACGCACAGCGCCCGCGCGGACAACAACGGTGGCGGAGGCGGAGGCAGCCAGCCCCGCCCCGCCAACCCCGCGTCCGGTGGTGTGGCCGCGCACAGCAGTCGTACGCCGAACGGAGGCGGCGGATCTGTCCCCTCCGCCGCACCCCCACCGCGTAGCAGCCCGGTCAACACCCCGCACGCGAGCAGCACCCGCAACAGCAGCGCCAACAGCACGGGAGGTGAAGGGCGTTGACGACCGAGTCCCACGTGTCCCACGCGGTCACGCCCCGCCGTACATATCTGATCGGCCGCGCCCGGCCGAACGCGATCGTCGGCCGCAACCGCGAGTCCGGCGAGATCGCGCTCATCATCGCGGGCGCGTTCCTCGGCATGATGTGCGGGCTGATCGTCCCGGTCCTGTCCCTGCGGATCGTGCTCCTGATGGGCTTCCCGCTGCTCGCGCTCGCCGCGGTGTACGTCCCCTACAAGCGGCGCACGTTCTACAAGTGGTTCGAGATCAACCGCAGTTACAAGCGGAACCTGCGCAAGGGCACCACCTACCGCAGCCAGGCGATGGAGGCCGGCGTCCGGCTCGACGGCAAGGAGGTCGAGATCGGCCCGCCACCCGGCATCGGCCGGATCTCCTGGCTCGCCGCCCCCTTCGGCCCCGACGAGATCGCCGTCCTGCTGCACGCCGACCGGCGCACCGTCACCGCCGCCATCGAGATCGAGGGACCCGGCGTCGGCCTGCGCGACAGCGAGGACCAGGAAGCCCTGGTCGACCGCTTCGGCACCCTGCTCAAGCACGTGGCGAACGGCGACGGCTTCGTCACCCGCATCCAGATGCTCGCCCGCACCCTCCCCGCCGACCCCGACGCCCACGCCAAGGACGTCTCCCAGCGCGGCGACGACAAGGCCCCCGGCTGGCTCCAGCAGTCCTACGACCAGCTCCAGTCGATGGTGTCCACCAGCAGCGAGCAGCACCGCGCCTACCTCGTCGCCTGCATGCACTACTCGCGCGAACTCGCCGCCGAGGCCCAGGCCATGGCCCGCGCCGCCCGCCCGCAGGGCGGCCGCAAGCTCGACCGGGACGCCGGCCTCGCCGTGGTCATGGCGCGCGAGCTGACCGACATCTGCTCCCGGCTCCAGGAAGCCGACATCCGCGTACGGCAGCCGCTCGGTCAGGGCCGGCTCGCCTCCCTCGTGCACTCGATGTACGACCCGGACCACCCGATCGACCACATCCAGGCCATGACCAAGCGCAACGCCTGGCCGGCCGAGCTGGACGCCATGGAGCCGACCTACCTCCAGGCGAAGACCCGCGAGTCCTCCACCCGCGCACCCTGGTGCCACTCCACGGCCTGGGTGAAGGAGTGGCCGATGACCCCGGTGGGCGTCAACTTCCTCGCCCCGCTCCTCGTCCACACCCCGGACGTCATCCGCACGGTCTCCGTGACGATGGACCTCGAACCCACCGAGATCGCCATCGAGCGCATGCTGACCGAGAAGACGAACGACGACGCCGAGGCCAGCCGCGCCGCCAAGATGAACCGCACCGTCGACCCCCGCGACATCGCCTCGCACAACCGGCTCGACCAGCGCGGCGAGGACCTCGCGAGCGGCGCGGCGGGCGTCAACCTCGTCGGCTACATCACGGTGTCCTCCCGCAGCCCCGAGGCGCTCGCGCGCGACAAGCGCACCATCCGCGCCTCGGCCGGCAAGTCGTACCTGAAGCTGGAGTGGTGCGACCGCGAGCACCACCGGGCCTTCGTCAACACACTGCCGTTCGCCACCGGAATCCGCAGGTAGGGGCTGATGCACTGATGCGGGATCCGCTGTCCATCGCTACCGACGCCTTCACGTCCTTCCTCTTCGGCAAGGTCGAGACGACCCGGCTCCCGGTCCGCACCTCCACCGGACAGGCCCAGGCCGTCTACCTCCCGACCGCCGCACCCGGCCTCGGCGACTCGGGCGTCATCATCGGCCGCGAGGTGTACTCCGGGAAGGGCTACATCTACGACCCCTTCCAGCTCTACGGTCAGCAGCTCCCCGCCCCGCACTGGCTGGTCCTCGGCGAGTCCGGCAACGGGAAGTCGGCCCTGGAGAAGACGTACGTCCTGCGCCAGCTCCGCTTCCGCGACCGCCAGGTCGTCGTCCTGGACGCCCAGGGCGAGGACGGCGTCGGCGAGTGGAACCTGATCGCGGAGGAGCTGGGGATAACCCCCATCCGGCTCGACCCGACGGCCGCCCTCGACATGGGCATCCGGCTCAACCCGCTCGACCCCGCGATCACCACGACGGGCCAGCTCGCCCTGCTGCGCACGATCATCGAGGTCGCCATGGGCCACAGCCTGGACGAGCGGTCCGGCTTCGCCCTGAAGGTCGCGCACGCCTACGTCAACGAGACGATCGTGGAGCGCCAGCCCGTCCTGACCGACATCGTGGAGATGCTGCGCCACCCCGAACCGGAGTCGGCCGAGGCGATGAACGTCGCCATAGACGACGTACGGGCCTGGGGCCTGGACGTCGCCCTCGTCCTGGACCGGCTGGTCGACGGTGACCTGCGGGGCATGTTCGACGGTCCGACCACGGTCGGCATCGACCTGGACGCCCCGCTGATCGTCTTCGACCTCTCCCACATCGACCGGAACTCCATCGCCATGCCGATCCTGATGGCGATCGTCGGCGTGTGGCTGGAGCACACCTGGATCCGGCCCGACCGCAAGAAGCGCATCTTCCTGGTGGAGGAGGCGTGGCACATCATCAACAGCCCGTTCGTCGCGCAGCTCTTCCAGCGGCTGCTGAAGTTCGGGCGGCGCCTCGGCCTGTCCTTCGTGGCGGTCGTCCACCACCTGTCCGACGTCGTGGACGGAGCGGCGGCGAAGGAGGCCGCCGCGATCCTGAAGATGGCGTCGACCAGAACGATCTACGCCCAGAAGGCCGACGAGGCACGGTCGACGGGCCGGGTCCTCGGCCTGCCCCGCTGGGCGGTGGAGATCATCCCGACGCTCACCCCGGGCATCGCGGTCTGGGACGTCAACGGCAACGTCCAGGTGGTCAAACACCTCATCACCGAGACCGAACGGCCACTGGTCTTCACCGACCGGGCGATGACCCAGTCGTCCGCCGACCTCGCCTCGGACGACGCGATGCGCGCCGCCGAACTGGAGGCCGAGGAGCGCGCGGCGGCCTTCATGGAGCAGCACCTCAGCGATCTCGACGGCTCCTCCGAGTCCACGGTGGCGTGAGGCGGAGTGCGATGAGACCGGACGACCGGCACGGCCCCCGCCGCGAGGGGGAGGGCGGCATCCCCGACGGACTGCTGATCGGGGTGCTCGGCTTCCTCCTCGGCATGACCCTGATGGTGTGGACGGCGACCGGCCTCGCGGGCCTGTTCTCCCGCGGCGGCTGGCCGGACGCGGTCACCTTCCCGCGTACGCCGCTGGCGATGCGGCACCTGATCGGCTCACCGCACGACATGCCGGGCGCCTGGCCCGACACCCCCGCCGCCCAGTTGTCCGGCTACGGGCTCTTCTGGGGGCTGTTCATCGGCCAGTTGATGGTCCTGCTGGTCCTCACCGTGTTCGTGATGGGCACGGTGGCCCGCTGGCGCGCGGGCCGGGCCCGCAGACGCGCGGAGGCACGGGCGGCGGCGAAGACGGGCGCCATCGGCCCGGTGGTGCCGTCGGCCAGGACGGAACAGGGGACGTGGACGGAGCAGCGCCCCCCGGCGGACAGCCACGCCCCCGGCCCGGCCCAGCCGCCCTCGGCCCAGCAGCCACCGCCCGGCGAGACGCCTCACACACCTCACACGCCCTACACGCCCTATACGGCGTCCACGGCAGCCGCGTTCTCAGCCGCGGAGGCGCCCCCGGGAGCCGGTACGAGCCCGGGTGCGGGCCCGGGCCCGGGTGCAGGCCCGGCTACGGGGCCGGGCGCGGCCCCAGGTACGGGTACGGGTGCGGGCGCGGCGGCCACGGCGGCCACGATGTGGGCGGGCGGCCGGGAGGCGGCGCCCACGGACGGCGCGGCCCCGCTGACCACGACCCCGGCCCAGCCGAAACAGGCCTGGGAGAACACCCACGCGGTCGTCCTGGCCACGGCCGAGGCCCGCCGGCCCACTGCGTCCCAGGCCGTACGCGACGCCGAGGGACCCGCGCTCGTGGTCACCTCCGACCCGCGCGTCTGGTCGGAGACCAAGGACGCCCGCGCCAAACTGGGCCCCGTCCTGCTCTACGACCCCACGCACCTGTGCGACACCCCGGCCCGGCTCCACTGGTCGCCCGCGGCGGGCTGCCAGGACAAGGAGACGGCCGCCGCCCGGGCGAGCGCCCTCCTCGCCGCCGTACGCCCCACCGCGAAGGTCGACCAGGCGATGGCCGACGTCGCCGAAACGCTCCTGCGCAGCTATCTGCACGCGGCGGCCGTCGAGGGCAAGGCCTTCCGCCATGTGCACCGCTGGGCCCAGGGCACCCAGGTCCAGGACGCCGTACGGGCCCTGCGCACCAACCCCAAGTCCGCGCCGGGCGCCGCCGGCGAACTGGAGGCGGCGCTCACCTCGCACCCCGAACGCCGGGACATCGCACAGGAGTTGACGGCACGGGCGCTCTCCTCGTTCGGCACGGTCAACATCCGGGAATCGTGCACCCCGAACCGAACTGACAGCCTCACCCTGGATTCCTTCGTGGACGAAGGGGGCACGCTTTATGTGATCGGCGAACCCATCGAGGACCCCAAGGCGAACCCCGGCGCGATGCCGCTCCTGACGGCCCTCGCCTCAAGCGTGGTCGAGCGTGGCCGGCGCATGGCCGAACGGTCATCCTCCGGTCGCCTCGACCCACCACTCACCCTCGTCCTGGACGACGTGGCAGCCGTGGCCCCCCTCCCCCAGCTCCCCGACCTCCTCACCACAGGCCCCACCCGAGGCCTCCCCACCCTGGCCCTCCTCCGCTCCCGAGAACAACTCCGCGCCCGCTGGCCGTCGTACGAGCTGCCGGACTGAGGGGAAGACCCCTCGCGGCGCACGGCCACCAGGAGAGCCGACCGTCACTGAAACGAGAGGCTGACCGAGGCCGGCAGAGCATCGGCTCCCCGGATCCGGTCACCCGGCACACCGACGAAGACCACCCGCAGCCCGGACAGGGCAGCGAGCGGGCTGACGTCGATATCCCCTTCCGCGTGCATGTCTCCGAGGAATTCGCAGAACTCCAATGCCGGAAATGCCGACGGCAGCCGGTGCACCGCGGCCTGGATCACCCGCTCACCACCGCCGCCGGAGAGGGACAGGCCGGTGACCGACTCCAAGACCGCGTCGGGGGCGAGCGATTCCAGCGAATCCGCCGTCACGCTGAGGTCCCTGAGGTGCGGTAGCGCGCCGATCTCCCGCCAGTCGGCGGGCGAGGCCGGAGCGGACGTCCTGCACAGTTCCAGCTCCGCGATCTCGGTAAAGCGGCTCAGACCGGCGAGTCCGCCGTCCGGGGTGGCTTCGCCACCGACCCGCAGACTCCGCAACGGGGCCTCGGAGTTGAGGTCATGCGCAGACCATCGCAAGCCTGGTGCCCCGCCGACCGCCAGCGACTCCAGCCGGGACAGTCGCCCGAGCGCACTCAGATCGGTGTCCGCGCGCAACCTGCGAAGGGCGAGGTCGCGCAGGCCGAGCCCCTCGACTCCGTGGAGCCCCAGAAGATCGGAGCAGTCCCGGACGAGCAACGAGGTCAACTCGGTCTGGCCTGACACGCATCCCAGA
The DNA here is from genome assembly GCF_040703595.1 of Streptomyces sp. NPDC007084. Lineage (NCBI taxonomy): Bacteria > Bacillati > Actinomycetota > Actinomycetes > Kitasatosporales > Streptomycetaceae > Streptomyces > Streptomyces sp. NPDC007084. The sequence goes on along the minus strand of NZ_JBEYFY010000008.1, from coordinate 4,549 downwards.
TCCGCCACTCTGCTCAGGCTCAGCCGACCGACGCGCCAGTGCGAGAGGCACAGGGTCAGCGCCTCCGCGGTGACGGCGCCCCTGACGTCCAGGCTCTCCGGGGTGAGCCCGAGACGCCGAAGATGACCGAGCTGCTCATCGCTGTGGACGGTGTAGGTCAGATCGTCCGGCTTCAGCCGCGCGATGATCTCGTCCGCGTACTGTCGGCTGTCGAAGCGGTACCAGGCCCAGATGAGTTGGGCGCGCACCGGGATGAAGGCGTGGTCGACAAACCGTGCCAGAAAGGCGACGGCTGCTTCGGACGTGATGTGTGACGCGGCGATGACCGTGCAGAGGGCAGCCACCTTGTCGTCTAGCTCCTCGGGCCCCGGCAGCAGATGGAGGAGCAACGGGCCGACTTCCGCCAGTGCTCGGGCCTCCTCCTCGCTCCTCGGCGGAATGAGAGTGGCGGTGGACCGCTCCACGGCAGCGCGCACGGACGGGCTGAGAGAGGTCGCGTGCTCCAGGCACGCGGCCGCCATCAGGTAGATACGGGTCTGCACCCTCCGGTCCGTCGCTCCCTCTCCCCTGCTGAGCAGTTCCTCGAAGATCGCCTCGCGCTCGCGGGGCCGGGCAAGTGCGACGGCCATGCGGAGTACGTCCTCCCACTGGTCGTCGTCCGCGTGCTCCACGAGCAGACCGAAGTCCCCCTCCTCCACGGCGGCCCGGGCGCCGAGGAAGTCCTGAAAGGTTCGGTGGACGAAGTCCACGGTGTCGGGGGCGGGTTCACGCAGCAGACCACTGCGCTCAAGAAGATGGTCGAAGACGGCCGGTGCCCCGCCCAGCTCGGCCACCTCGGGAATGGCCGGCAGCACGCGGCCGATGATCGCCTCGGCTCGGGTGCGATCCATCTCCGTACGGCCGTTCTTGATCAGCCAGTAGGCCAGCAACTGAAGTACCTCAAGCTGCGGCTCCTCGCGTAGTGCCGGGACGTTCATGTCCCGCTCCCGGTCCCTGCGAGTGAGCAGCATCGACAGGGCGGCCTCGTACAAGTCCTTGCGCCCATGGGGGAGATAGCCGCGCCGGTCGCGGTGGAGCGCACAGATCAACCCGCACATGAGGGGGTTGGTGGCCAGCCGCGCCAGGTCCGGCTGTGTCCGGACAGCGGTCAGGAGCTGGGCCTCGTACCGGTTCAGCTCACCGCCGTCGTCCGCGCCGGTCCGGGCCGCGGCGTGCCATCGCTCGATGAAGGTGGCGATGTCCGCCGGACCCATCGCGGAGAGCGTCAGCTCGGCGAAGCCGTCACCGAACAGCCAGCGATGGTCCACCGCTGACGGCCTGGAGGTGACCAGCCAGCGGTTCTCCCCGTCGTACGTCTCGATCAGGTCCCGCAGCCATCTGCGGGCCCGCTCCCGCTCGGGTTCGGGAACCTCGTCAATGCCGTCGACAAGGACCAGTCCGCGTCCGGCGCTGAGAACCCGGTCTTCCCAGCCGTCGGGCTGAGCGCCGGCCAGCGGACAGCCGGTCGCGGAGAGGAAGTCGCGGGGGCTGGGCAGCGGACCGCCGTGCCGGGTCAGCGTGCGGAGTGGAAGAACGAACGGCACCCGGTCATAGAGATACGCCAACCGGTCGGGCAGGTCCCCCCGGGCCGCGGTGACGGTCAGCCACTGCACGAGCGTGGTCTTCCCGGAACCGGCCTCACCCCGCAGCAGCACTCGGTGGCTGGTTGCGAGGACCTGATCGGCAGGCTGCGGAGTACCGAATGCGAACAGAAAGAGCTTCCGCGCCACCTGAAGGCCGTCGACCCGCAGCCGGTTGGTCACATAGACCTCGCTACTCCCAGCGAGGTCCTCCTGCATCTCAGCGATGAGCCGCCTCAGTTCGCTCTTGGACTCCTCCGTCGGTGGGTACAGAGGCAGGTGGCCACTCGAGGATGCCGGCATCTGGATGTAAGTCGGTTCCAACGACTCGGCGACAGACTGTCGATCACCACGAATCCACTGAGCTGTCCCTGTCGCCTCCAGGTTCAGATACGCCACGTCCAAGGGCCACCGCGTGGGCGACCTGCTCAGGTCGATCCCATAGATCGTGAGTTTGCTGTGCTTCTTGCGCAGATGCTCCAGGTATCGCTGCTCGAAGGCGGCGTCCTCACCCCCGGGCAGCGGGTTCCGTCGAATCAACTCATCTACCTTGGCGACAAGTTGGTCGACCTGACGCGCCTGCTCCACCATGGCGTGCGCGACAAAGGTCGACCGCTGCGTGAAGAACTGCAGGATGTGCAGACAGGCCGTGTCGACCAAGCGCTCGTAGAAATACGTCGCCTCCGCGCTCAGCTGCCGCTCCGGCCGGTCCCCGGCGCGCCGCAGCTCCCGTGCGAATGCCTCGTGCCCGAGCCGTACGGCGTCCAGATCGGTGAGGGTGAGGTCGCCGAGGGCGTGGAGCGTGGCCCCGAGGGCGTCGGCGACGGCCTGCTCCTCGTCGGGCGCGACGGGCCGCTCCCCCGTACGCAGGCTCTGCCGCACCAGCTTGGCCGCGAGTTCCCGGACGTCCGCCTCGGTGAGAGACCGCTTCTCCCCCTTGAAGGACACATACCCCGAGATCCGGACCGGCTTGTCGACCAGCCCGGCACCGGGCCCCTCGGTGACGAACAGCTTCTTCACGAGGGGACCGACGGCGGCCGAGGCCAACCTCGCTCCCACAGCACCGAGTTCCACGTACGCCCCCCAATACGGCTACGGTCCCTGCTCCCGGGATCCTAGGCCGCGCCACCCGCACCCGGAGATCGTTCCCTCACTCCCCCCGGGTGATCACGAACTCCCGCTCCAGCTCCCCGGTCCCGCCGGGCATCGGCACGCTCTTCCCGGTGGGACGGAACCCGGCCTTGCGGTAGAACGCCTCGGCCCGGCTGTTCTTCTCATGGACGAAGAGCCGCACGCGCTTCAGCCCGATCCCCCAGGCCCACACGAGAGCCGCGTCGAAGAGCGCCCGGGTCACCCCGGCCGCGCTCCCCCGGTGCTCGGGCCGCACGAAGACACCCACCAGATGCGCCTGGCTCTCCTCGGTGACCTGCCCGAACGGGTCCACCGACCCGGCCTCCTCGACCAGCACGGTCACCGACCCGTCCCACACCCCGTCCTCCCCGACCGCCACGAACTGCTGGCGGTCCACGACCCCCACCGCGGCCCCGGCCGTCCGCTCCTTCCAGTAGGCGTCGGGCTTCGCGGCCGCGTCCTCATAGGTCTCCAGGAAGGCGAGATGAGCGACCGGGTCACGCAGCGCGTCGAGCCTGAGCTGCTTCACCTGCCGCCACTCGTCGGGCCATATGGAACGGATCACGTGGTTCATGACGGTCACCGTAGTACGGGCCTACGACAACGCTCACCCGGATATCCCCCGGAGATCCGCCGGAGATCCGCCGAGATCCACCCTGCCGAACACCCCGCCCCGGGTCCCCGTCATGCTCTTCCCTTGTACGCAGTTTCAGCCAACAACCGCTACGGCGACGGCTCGTCAGGGAGAAGCACCGCATGCCCAAGGTCCAGCTAGAGGAACTCCGCAACGTCATCCATCCCGAGGGCAAGCTGGACAGCAGGGCCGAACACTGGGCCGGCCGCCTCTATATGAGGTCCCTGTCCCTCCGCGTGACCCTCCGCCTGGTCGACGCCCGGATCTCCCCGAACCAGATCACCGTCATCATGGTGGCCGCCGGTGTCCTCTCCGGAGTCGCCCTGATCCTGCCGGGCCTCGGCGGCGCGGTCCTGTCCGTCCTCTTCATGCAGCTCTACCTGCTGCTGGACTGCGTGGACGGTGAAGTGGCCCGCTGGCGCCGCCAGTTCAGCCCGCTCGGCGTCTACCTCGACCGCCTCGGCGCCTATCTGGCCGACGCCGCCGTCATGGTCGGCATGGGCATCCGCGCCGCCCAGCTCGGCCTGGATCTCTACCTGGTGGCCGGCCTGGCCGCAGCGATCGGCGTCCTGCTCCTGAAGTCCTCCTCGGACCTCGTCCACGTGGCCCGCTCGGACAGCGGCATGGAGAAGGCGACCGACCAGTCCGTCGTCCCCCGCTCCACGGGCCTCGCCCGCGTCCGCCGGCTCGCCTCCGCGGTGGGCCTGCACCGCCTGGTCAACGGCATCGAGTGCACCCTGCTGCTGCTCGTCACCGCCGTCATCGACCTCGCCCTCGGCGACCTGACCGCCACCCGCATCGCCACGATCGCCGTGACGGCGATCGTCTGGCTCCTGGTGCCGGCCCACATCGTCTCGATCGTGGCGTCGTCCCGCCTGAAGTAGACGAGGGAACGAAGTAGGCGAGGGAACGGAACAACAAAGCAAAATGGGGCGGTCTCCGAATGGAGACCGCCCCCCTTTCCGGACCTGATACCCCAGACCCGTAAATTCCGAACCTGATACCCCAGACCCGTAAACGCAGAAAACCCCCGTACCGGTATCCCCGGCACGGGGGTTTTCTCAAAAATTGTTCGGCGGCGTCCTACTCTCCCACAGGGTCCCCCCTGCAGTACCATCGGCGCTGTAAGGCTTAGCTTCCGGGTTCGGAATGTAACCGGGCGTTT
>NZ_JBEYFY010000007.1:114794-229231 GCF_040703595.1 Streptomyces sp. NPDC007084 | reverse complement strand
ACCGCGGCTGACGGCGGCTGACGGCGGCTGACGGCGGCTGACGGCGGCTGACGGCGGCTGACGGCGGCTGACGGCGGCTGACGGCGGCTGACGGCGGCTGACGGCGGCTGACGGCGGCTGACGGCGGCTGACGGCCGAGAACACCACTGACAGCCGGAGTCGCGCTCCCGGCCGGCCAGGAGCCCTCCGATGGCACCGCCGCCTCGTGATCCGCGGGGCCCCGGCAGAATGGGAGACGGCGGCGGCACGGACAGGGGCCGTGGACGGGACGGAGAGCGGGTCGGTATGGGCGAGTTCTGGCCGGTGCGGGACACGCTGACGTATCTCGCCGGGACCTGGCAGGTGCGCCGCACGGTCCGGGACCTCGCGGACGGCGCGGAGGGCCGCTTCACCGGCACGACGCTCTTCGGGCCGCTGCCCGAGGACGGGCCCCCGCTCCCGGACGGTGAACTGCCGTCGCAGGGCGCCGATACGGGCCCCTCGCTCGCCGCCTCCCCGGCACCGTCTGCCGGCGCCGGGCTCCTGCACCACGAGTCGGGCACGTTCGTGTGGCACGGGGTCGCCCGGCCCGCCGAGCGGACCCTGCGGTTCCTGCCGGGGCAGGGGGCGGGCAGCGTTCTCGTACGGTTCTCCGACGGCCGCCCGTTCCACGACCTGGACCTCGCGACCGGCCGGTACGTCGCCGACCACCCCTGCTCGGCGGACCTGTACCGGGGGGAGTTCACGGTCCGGGACGAGGACCACTGGCGGACCGTCTGGCGGGTCCGGGGACCGGCGAAGGACCTGGTGCTCACCACCGACTACACGCGCGGGCGCCGGACAAACTGACCTCAGACACTGACCTCAGACGCGCGGGACCTGGGTGAAGGACGGGTCGAAGCGCAGGCTCCAGCGGCCCGCGCGGCCGGTCACCGCTATCGCCGACAGCGGCCGGACGTCGATGTTCCAGTAGGTGGCGGGCGGCGCCTTCAGGGCGTAGACCAACGCGGCCCGTACGACGGCCGGTTCGGCGACCGCGACGATGCTGCCGCCGTCGTCGACGGGCCGGGTGTCGAGCCAGGAGCCGACCCGGCCGATGAAGGACAGCAGGGACTCCCCGCCGTGCGGAGTGGAGCGCGGGTCGGCCAGCCAGGCGTCCACCGCGTCGGGTTCGCGGGCCATCGCCTCGCCGAGCGTGAAGCCGCGCCAGCGGCCCATGTCGCAGTCGCGCAGGGCGAGCTGGACCAGCGGCGCGTAGCCGAGGGCGTCGCCGGTCGCCCGGCTGCGGGGCGTCGGCGAGCAGTAGCGCAGTTCCGCCGCCGCGAGGGGCACGAGATCGTTGGCGGCGCGCAGCACTTCTTCCCAGCCGGCCTGGTCCAGCGGCCGGTCGTCCTCGAAGCGTTCCGCGAGCAGCGAGGAGCTGCGCGCGGCGGCGACGAACGTGACCCGAAGATGCATGGCCAGATGGTGGAACGCGGGACTCCGCAGGTCAATAGGGGTTACTCAGGGTGTCCGAAAGTTCACCGGAGCCGTCGTCCCACCCTGTGGGCACGCTGTCCGAACCCTCGGAGAACGCTCTCGTCACCGGGTGTCCGGCCGGGAGGAACCGAGCAATCCGCGGGGCGGACCATCGAGCGGCGGTGGTTCAGATCCGGACTTCCTCGTACGCCGCTCGAAGCCTGCGCACCCCCTCGGTGATCTCCTCCGTCCCGGCCACCGCCGCGAAGCTCAACCGGACGTGGGCGGCGGGTGGTTCGGCGCTGAAGTAGGGGCGGCCGGGGGCGACGGCGACGCCCGCGCGCAGGGCGGCGGCGACGAGCGCGGCCTCGTCGGTGCCGTCGGGCAGTCGGACCCAGAGGTGGTAGCCGCCGAACGGGACGTGCGGCAGGGCGAGTTCGGGAAGCCGCAGCCGCAGCGCGGCGGTCATGGCGTCGCGGCGCGTCTTCAACTCGGCGGACACGGTGCGCAGATGGCGGGGCCAGGCGGCCGACCCGATGAGTTCGAGCGCGGCTTCCTGGAGCGGGCGCGGCACGAAGAAGGTGTCGACGACCTGGATCGCGCGGAGCCGTTCGAGGACCGGGCCGCGGGCCGCGAGCGCGCTCACCCGGAAGCTCGGCGAGGTCGCCTTGGTGAGGGAGCCGACGTGCACGACCACGCCGTCCTGGTCCTCGGCGGCCAGCGGACGCGGCAGCGGGCCCGCGTCGGCGTGCACGAGCCGGCGTACGAAGTCGTCCTCGACCACGAACGCTCCGGCGTCCCGCGCGATGCGCAGCACCTCGGCGCGGCGCGCGGGCGCGAGCACGGCGCCGGTGGGGTTCTGGAACAGCGGCTGGCAGACGAAGACCCGTGCCCCGGTCGCCCGGAAGGCGTCCGCGAGCAGGCCGGGCCTCACCCCGTCGGGGTCCACCGGGACCGGGACGGGTCGCAGGCCCGCGGCCCGCGCGATGGCCAGCATGCCCGGATAGGTGGGCGACTCGACCAGCACGGGTGCGCCGGGCGGCGCGAGGGCGCGCAGCGCGGTCGTCAGGGCGGACTGGCCGCCCGCCGTGACCAGCACCTCGGCGGCACCGACCGCTCCGCCGATCCCCCGCGCGAACCACTCGCGCAACTCCGGCAGCCCTTCCATCGGTGGGCGGGACCACGCGCCGGGGCGGCGGCCGGCCCGGGAGAGGGCGGCGCCCATGGCCCGCTCCGGCTGGAGGGAGGGGTGAAGGTAGCCGCCGTTGAACTCGACCACCCCGGGCGGCGGGGCGGCGAGCGACGCGAGGACTCCGGAGGCGTCGACGGTGCGGGGCGCGGGTTCGGCGGCGGCGTCCGCGCTGAGCGTGACCTCCTGCCAGGAGGTGTCCCCGCCGGCCGGGACGGCGGTCCGGGGCTCCGCGCGGAAGGCGCCCGCTCCGGGCCGGGTGACCACGAGCCCCTCGGCGGCCAGCTGGGCGAGGGCCCGCGACACGGTCACGGGACTCACGCGGTACCGCTCGACGAGCGCCCGGCTCGACGGCAGCTTTCCACCGGGCGAGTAGCGGTCCAGCTCCTGTCGCAGCCGGTTCGCCAGGTCCCCTACGCTGCTACGCTCTTGCATGAGAGCAGAGAGTAGCGCTATCGAGCCGACCGGGATAGCGGTCAGCAGCGGCACCGAACCCACCGGAGCAATGACCGGCGCCGCCACCGCGTCCACCCCGACCGGCCCACCTGCCCCTGAGACCGAGACCCCCGGCTCCCCGTCCGGCGTCCGCGCGCCGGGTGGCCCGTCCCGGACGGACCGCCGGGCCGGCACGCTGCAAGCGGTCCTCGGCGTCATCGCCTTCTCCCTCACTTTCCCCGCCACCGCCTGGGGCCTGGAGGGCTTCGGCCCCTGGTCCCTGGTGGCCGTGCGCTGTGTCCTCGCCGCGGCCATCGCGGGCGGCTGCCTTCTCGCGCTGCGGGTCCCCGTGCCGGCCCGCCGGCATCTGGCGGGCATCGCCGTGGTCGCAGCCGGTGTCGTCCTCGGTTTCCCGCTGCTGACGACGCTCGCGCTCCGTACGTCGACCACCGCGCACGCGGCCGTCGTCGTCGGGCTGCTGCCGCTGACGACGGCGCTGTTCTCGGCGCTCCGCACCGGGGCGCGCCCCTCGCGGATGTTCTGGCTGGCGGCCTGCGCGGGCGCGACCGCCGTGATCGCGTTCACCGTGCGGCAGAGCGGCGGCGCCCTGACCGGCGCCGACGCCTATCTCTTCGGCGCGCTGCTGATCTGCGCGGCGGGCTACACGGAGGGCGGCAGGCTCGCCCGGGTGATGCCGGGCTGGCAGGTCATCGGCTGGGCGCTGGTCCTGTGTCTGCCGCTCAGCGTGCCGGGCGCGCTGCTGGCACTCTCGTACGAGCCGGTACACCTGACCGCGCACAGTGTGGCGGGGGTGCTGTGGGTCGCGGCCGGTTCGCAGTTCCTCGGTCTGGTCGTCTGGTACCGGGGGATGGCGTCGATCGGGATTCCCAAGGCCAGCCAGTTGCAGCTCGCCCAGCCGCTGCTCACGCTGGTGTGGTCGGTGCTGCTGCTCGGCGAACATCTGACCCCGGCCGCCCCGCTGACCGCCGCCGCCGTACTGGTGTGCATCGCGCTGACCCAGCGGTCACGCGGCTGACCGGCGGGACGATCCGGGGGGGCAGCCGGTGCGCGGCGGCCGGCGGAACCCGGAGAACGGACCAGGACCGTCCCGCGGACCCCGGGGTCAGCGCAGGGGTGTAGCCCGCGCCCCATAGTGCTCGGCGACCACCCGGGCGAACGCGCCCACGCGGTCCTCGGCGATCTCCGTGGCCGCGAAGAAGACGTGCCCGCCGACCTCGGGGAACCCGGCGGCGAGGGTGAGGTGGCGGGACAGCTCGGCCGGGTCCTGCCAGGGCGCGGGCTGCCCCGCCGCGCCGGCCTTGTACAGCGCCTCCCCCACGTACAGCCGGACGCCCGTGCCCCGGGCGACCCGCGCCCACCAGGGCAGCAGTTCCGCGTAGTCGGCGGCGGCGAAGCCGATGTGCCAGTACAACTGCGGGCAGATGTAGTCGATCCAGTGCTCCCGGACCCACTTGCGGGTGTCGGCGTACAGGTCGTCGTACGTCTGGACGCCGGCCTTGGTCGGTGAACCGGCCGGGTCGGTCGCGGCGTTGCGCCAGACGCCGAAGGGGCTGATCCCGAAGGGGACGCCGGGGCGGGTCTCGCGGATGCCCGCCGCCATCTCCAGCACCAGCCTGTCGATGTTGTGGCGCCGCCAGGCGGCCCGGTCCGGGAAGTCGGCGCCGTACTCCTCGTAGGCGGCGGTGTCGTCGAACTCCTCGCCGGCCACCGGATAGGGATAGAAGTAGTCGTCCCAGTGCACGCCGTCGACCGCGTACCGGCCGACCGCGTCGAGCATCGCCGTGCGGACGAACGCGCGGACCTGTGGCAGCCCGGGGTTGTAGTAGAGCTTCCCGCCGTACGGGACGACCCACTCGGGGTGGAGACGCGCCGGATGGGTGGCGGCCAGCCGGCTGGGGTCCGGCTGCCCCGAGACGCGGTAGGGGTTGAACCAGGCGTGCAGTTCTAGTCCGCGCGCGTGCGCCTCCCGTACCGCCGTGCCCAGCGGGTCCCAGCCGGGGTCCTGGCCCTGGACACCGGTCAGGTACTGCGACCACGGCTCGTACGGCGAGGGCCACAGGGCGTCGGCGGCCGGACGGACCTGGAAGAACACGGTGTTCAGTCCCAGCCGGGCGGCCCGGTCGAGATGGGCGAGGAGTTCGGCGCGCTGCTCGGCCGCGCTCAGCCCGGTCCGGGAGGGCCAGTCGCGGTGCGAGGCGGTCGCGAGCCACATCCCGCGCAGGGCACGCGCCGCTCTGGGCCTGCGAGCCGGGGCCGCCGCCGCGTCTCCGGCCGCGCCCAGTCCCGTGAGGGTGGCCAGCGCCGCCGCCGCGAACGCCCGGCGTGGCAGTCGCCCCATGTCCGTACCCCCTACGCAGTGGATCCGCCCGGTCACGGATCGTCCCGCCGCCCAGCATGCCCGACCCCGGCGATCGATCATCGATACTTGGCGGTAACGTGCACGGTCGGAGCAGGCGCCCGACAACGGAGGTCTGCCAGGCTCGTGCGGATCAGCGAAGGGGACGATGTGACCGACATCGAACGCGTCGGAGTGGTGGGCTGCGGCCAGATGGGGGCGGGCATCGCCGAGGTGTGCGCCCGCGCCGGCCTGGACGTCAAGGTCGCGGAGACCACCGGCGAGGCCCTGGAGATCGGCCGGACACGGCTCTTCAACTCCCTCTCCAAGGCCGCGGGCCGAGGCAAGATCTCCGAAGAGGAGCTGGCGGCCACCCAGAACCGGCTGACGTTCACCACGGACCTCGGCGAGTTCGCCGACCGCGACCTGGTGATCGAGGCCGTCGTGGAGAACGAGCAGGTGAAGACCGAGATCTTCCAGGTGCTCGACCAGGTGGTGACCCGGCCTGACGCGATCCTCGCCTCCAACACCTCCTCGATCCCGCTGGTCAAGCTGGCGGTCGCCACCTCGCGCCCCGACCAGGTCATCGGCATCCACTTCTTCAACCCGGCCCCGGTCCAGCAGCTCGTGGAGCTGGTCCCGGCGCTGACCACCTCCGAGGGCACCATCGGCCGGGCCCAGCTCTTCGCCGAGAAGGCGCTCGGCAAGCACACGATCCGCGCCCAGGACCGCTCCGGCTTCGTGGTGAACGCGCTGCTGATCCCGTATCTGCTGTCCGCGATCCGGATGTTCGAGTCGGGCATCGCGAGCCGCGAGGACATCGACAACGGCATGGAGATGGGCTGCGCCCACCCGATGGGCCCGCTGAAGCTGTCCGACCTGATCGGCCTCGACACGGTCGCCTCGGTCGCCTTCAGCATGTACGAGGAGTACAAGGAGCCGCTGTACGCCGCTCCCCCGCTGCTCCAGCGCATGGTCGACGCCGGCCGCCTGGGCCGGAAGTCGGGCTCCGGGTTCTACACCTACGGTCAGTGACGACAGGCCGTCGGCGGGCGGCATGAGCGCGGGCCCGGCACCCTTTCGCGGTGCCGGGCCCGCGCCGTTCACACGGAGTGTGCGCGCCGGGCCCGCATATGCCCCGCGCACACGCTCCCCACGCGTCCACCAGGCGAGTTGACTTTCCGTGCGCACGCAAGGGATTTCCGACTACGGAAAGGAGCGGACTCGTGACCGCCGACTCCGAGCATCCCGTGGCACCGAAGGAACTCGCCGAGTTACGCCGGTCCCTCGAAGTGGGGTTCACCCGCATCGAGGGAGGACTGGCACTGCTCACCCAGCGCGACGACCAGACGGCCAAGGATCTCGACGACCTCAGCACACGGATCGTCGCCCTGGAGCACACCCGCTGGCCGCTGCCCACCGTGTCCGTCGTCGCGGCCGTCGGAGCACTGGCCGTGACGGTCTGGCAGGCCCTGGGCCACTAGAGCCATGGGCGCACCGGGGCGGGGCCCGGTCAGGGCAACGTGTCCTGTCCGAGCCGGAGATGGTGCAGGAGCAGCAGCGCGGCAGCCATGTTGGCGGCCGGGACCTCACCGCGGGCGACCAGGTCGGGGACGACCTTCAGGGGGACCCACTCCCGGCGGTCGGACTCGAAGTCGTCCACGGGGTGCCCGATGTACTCCCCTTCGTCGGCCCAGTAGATGTGGTGCCGGGCATCGGTGAGTCCGTTCGAGGGCTCGACGCTCATCAGATGCCGCAGGGGTCCCGGCCGCCAGCCGGTCTCCTCCTCCAGTTCACGGGCCGCCGCGGCGACGACGTCCTCGCCGTCCTCGACCACGCCGGCCGGCAGTTCCCAGCCCCAGCTGTCGGTGATGAAGCGGTGCCGCCACAGGAGCAGTACCTCGTTGGCCTCGTTCACCACCGTGGCCACGGCGACGGGCCGCAGCCGTATCAGGAAGTGGTCGAGATGCCGCCCGTCCGGCAGGCGCACATCAGCGAGGTTGACGCTGAACCAGCGGTTTTCATACACAGTTTGTTCGTTCTGTTTCGTCCACTGCACAGTTCTGCCACCTTCCGCTAAGTAAGTGGCAATATCGCAGCAGGAGCGTCCTGGCAGCAGACTCACGGCGGTCGGGTGGCGTGCGGTGACGGTGAAGACGGTGTGCCACAACGGTGGCGAGGGAGCCGGACGGACACACCCGGCACGGCCCGTCGGCGGACCGCGCCGACAGCGGTACTACAGCGGTACTAAAGCGGTACGCGCAGTGCGCCGTCGATGAGTTCAGCGGCCTGGGTCGTCCCCGCGCAGCCGCTGCGCACCAGGTGTTCGCGTACCGCCCGGAGTCTGTCGCGCAGCCGCTGGGACTCCATCCCCCGTGCCTGCTCGGCCATTTGGACCGCGGTCTCCACCGCTTTGTCGGCGTTGCCCTGGCGCAGCTCGATCTGGCTGAGCATGGCGAGCCGGTGCACCCGCCCCCGGTCGTGCGCGGGATTGTCGACGGCCGCCGCCGCGTGCTCGGCCGCCGCCACCAGGTCACCGAGGCTGAGCAGCGCCTCCGCCACCTGTACGTTGACCAGTCCCGGCTGGACATAGCCGGTCTCGTCCGGCTCGTAACCGCGCCGGATGCGCTCGGCGGCCTGTTCGGCACGCCGGATGCAGGACAGCGCGCTGCTGCCGTCGCCGAGGTGTGCGTACGCCTTGGCCTGCATCGCGTAGAGGTCGGAGGCGAGCGCCGGTGTGATGTGCCGGCCCGCGGCGCGCAGCGCGGCCTCCGCGAAGGCGACCGCCTGCCGGTACTCCCGCATGAACAGCGACTGGTTGACCAGCAGAGCTATCACGTACGCGCCAAGTCCCCGGTCGCCGCTGGCCTTCGCGAGGCGCAGGGCCTGGTGGAAGTAGCGCTGGGCGAGGCCGTGCGCGTCGGAGTCGTAGGCGCAGATACCGGCGATCGCGACCAACCCGCCGGTGGCGCGGTGGAGTTGGCGTCCTGTGGCGTCGGGGTAGCTGCCGCGCAGCAGGGGCGCGGTCTCGGAGTTGAGGAAGCCGACGATGCGGGTGCGGGTCGCGATGCCGCCGGCCTTGCGGTACATCTGCTCGTAGTGCGCGCGGGCCGCCCGCAGCATCTCGATGTCGGCCATGCTGACCTGGTGGCGGCCGCCCCGGGAGACGTCCACGTCCTCCGGCGGGTTCTCCCACTCCCAGACAGGCATCACGGCGGGCGTGCCGGTGACGGCCGGCGCGCCGAGGAGGTGCGGGCGCTGCTGCTCGTCGGAGCGCCACAGGGCGGTGGCGCGCTCCACGAAGCCGGAGAGCGAGGTGGCGTGCGGGGCGGCCGGCTCGCCGGGCAGTCCGAGGCCGATGTCGTCCAGCGTGACGGGCCGGTGCAGGCGTGCCGCGAGGACCTCGCAGATCAGGTCGGGCACCTGGCCGCGCGGGCGCTGGCCCTTCAACCACCGCGCCACGGCCGTGTGTTCGTAGCGCAGGGCGAGACCGCGGGCCCGCCCCGCCTGGTTGACGTGGGCGGCGAGTCCCGCGTGCGAGATGCCCGCCTCGTCGAGGATCGCGTCAAGCAGGGTGTTGGGCTGCATGGAAGGCCCCCCGGGGTGGCTCGTGGCCGACGGCGCCGATCGTCCTCTTCGGCGGCCGGCGGCGCCAGTCAGCGTAGCGAGTCCGTTTCACACGGGGTGTGAAGCGAATACCCGTGATCGGGGGGTGTGCGCGCTGTCGCGGAGCGTCGCGGGCCGGTTGACTGAGCTGTCTCGCAAGAGGCCGGCCGGGCCGCCGGCTCCCCCTCGTACAGTGCGGCGGCCCGTTTCGCGCCGTCCGCCCGGCTGCCTGCCCGACACTCCGTGGCGGGGCGGACGGCCGCCGTCGGCATCTCAGAGACAGGCGTGACGGACGGGGCCCGTTCGGGCCCCGCGCGGGGCGGGCGCGGAGGCTGGGCCGCCGGGCGTGTGTCGTCCGGGGGGGGTCCGTTGCCGGGCCCGTGACGTCCGGGGGGTCCGATGCCGGGCCCGTGTCCTCCGGGGGGTCCGATAGGACCTCGTCGCCCGGTCAGCGCGGGGCATGGCGCGCGGTGTCGGGGCTCTGGCGGAGCGGGACGCGGCTGCGGTCGTTGTGCAGCACCAGCAGGGCCACGTCGTCGGCGGGCCGGCCGCCGCTGTGCCGCAGCAGCCCCGCCAGGACCGCCCGCAGGACCGCCTCGGGTACGACCGGCCGGTCACGGACGGCCTCCGCGAGGGCGGGCAGCAGCGGGAAGAACCGGCCGCGGGCGTCCCGGGCGTCCTCGACCCCGTCCGTGTGCAGGAAGAGCCCTTCGCCGGGCAGGAGTTGGCCGCAGGGCTCGGCCGGCAGTCCCGCCGGGAGCGGGAACGGCCCGAGCGGAGGCAGGGGTTCGGCGCCCGCGAGCTGCGCGACCCGGCCGGGACCGAGCAGATACGGCCACGGGTGACCGCAGTTGAGGGCGTACACCGTGCCGTCGGGGTGGATCTCCAGCAGCAGGATGGTGACGAAGTCCTCGGCGACGGGGCTGTCCGGATCGAGCCCGGACGGGCCAGGGCCGGCCGGCACGGAGCTGGACGAGCCAGGGCCGGACGCGACAGGGCCCGATGAGAGGGGGTCGGAGCGGGCCCGCTCGCGCAGATGCCGTGCGAGGGCGCGGTCGAGTCTCCTGAGGACACCGCCGAGTTCGGGTTCGTCGTGCGCGGCCTCGCGGAAGCTGCCGAGGACGGCGGCGACGGTCCCGATGGCGCCGAGTCCGTGCCCGCGGACGTCGCCGATGACGACCCGCACGCCGTGCTCGGTGGCGATCACCTCGTACAGATCGCCTCCGACGACGGCCTCGCGTTCGGCGGACAGCTGCGTCGCCGCGATGCCGAGCCCCTCGATGCGCGGTGGCAACGGCCGCAGCAGCACGCTCTGGGCGGCGCCCGCGATCTTGCGGACCTGCCGCAGTTCGCGTAACAGCACCGTCCTGACGTGCACCACGAGACCGGTGCCGACGGCGAAGAAGACGGCGCTCGTGGCGATACGCGCGCCCACGCCGTCCTGCTGCGCGAGCGGACAGGCCATCCGGTACGAGATCGCCAGCGCGCCCCAGGCGGTCGGCAGCCCGAGGCTCAGCGCCCGGCGCAGCGGCGTCCGGTCGGAGGCGCGGGCGAACCCCACGCGCAGCCGGCCGCGCCGGCGCACTGCCTCCTGGACCGGGCGGACCGGCTCCCGTCCGTGTGTCCGGGGCCTCGCCCGGCGGGGAACCCCAGCCTTGATACGGATCATGCCGATTGGCCCCCCAATAGGCCCTGACAGCGCAGACGGCCTCGGCGAGACCGGTCCGATTCTGTCGACCGCCCGCCCGATCGGGCCAGAGCGTCCGGACATGTCACCCGAATGAGTGAGGTGTCTTCGGACACCCGCGCCGCCCGTATCGCCGCAGGCAGGGGCACGGACCAGGCACGGACCAACCCCCTCCGGATGCCCGGCGAAGGGACCCGGGAAAGACGGCGGGGAGCCGTGCGGCCGGCCGCGGAACGATCCGCGGTCCGGCGCACGACTCCCCGGCACGACCTGCTGGGTCAGGCCCCCGGCCCGCCGGGCGTCAGGCCCCGCGCAGCACGGCTCCGGTGCGCTCGGCGGCCAGCGCCACCGCCGCGTCACGGGCCGCGGAGGCCTCGTCCACGGTCAGCGTGCGGTCGTCGGCCCGGAAGCGCAGCGCGTAGGCGAGGGACTTGCGGTCCCCGCCGAGCTGCTCGCTCTCGTACTCGTCGAACAGCCGGATGGACTCCAGGAGTTCACCCGCGCCCTCGCGCAGCGCCGCCTCGACGTCCGCGTGCGGGACGGACTTGTCGACGACCAGCGCGACGTCCTGCGTGGCGATCGGGAAGGTCGAGATCTTCGGCCCCTTGGGGTGGCCGGAACTCGCCTCCTCCAGCGCGTCCAGGTCCAGCTCCATCGCACAGGTGCGCGCGGGCAGGCCCAGCGCCTTCAGCACCCGGGGGTGGAGTTCACCGGCGTATCCGATGACCCGCTCGGTGCCGTCCACGACGACCGCGAGGGCGGCACAGCGGCCGGGGTGCCACGGACCGTACTGGCCGGAGCGGACGAGGAGGTCGGTGCCCGCCTCGCGCGCCACCACCCGGGCGGCCTCGATCGCGTCGGCCCAGTCGGCCGGGCGGCCCTTGCCCCACCAGCCGGCCTGCTCGCGGGCGCCCGCGAGGACGACGGCGGCGTGCCGGGGCTGGACGGGCAGCGCGGCGGTCAGGGACGCGATCTCCTCGTCGGTGGGACGGCGGTCGACGGGCAGCCGCCCGGCGACGCGCGCTTGCTCACGCGGGTGGAAGACGAGCCCGGTCTCGAAGAGCGCCAGATCGTGGCTGCCGCGTCCGTCGTTGCGGCGCAGGGTCTGGAGCAGGCCCGGCAGCAGCGTCGTACGGAGCGCGGGCTCCTCGTCGGAGAGCGGGTTGACCAGCGTGACGACCTTGCGGTTCGGGTCGTCGGCCGCCAGCCCGAACTGGTCGAGGACCTGCTCGCCCATGAACGGGTAGTTCAGCGCCTCGACGTATCCGGCGCCGGCGAGGGCGCGGCCGATACGGCGGTGCAGTCGCTGCCGGTCCGTGAGGCCGAGGCCGGCCGGGGGCTTGGGCAGTGTGGAGGGCAGGTTCTCGTAGCCCTCCAGGCGGATGACCTCCTCCGCCAGGTCGTTCGGGTCCGTCAGGTCGGGCCGCCAGGACGGGACGGTGACGATCAGCTCGTCCTGCCCGTAGACGTCGCAGCCGACCTGCTGGAGGCGGCGGACGACGGTCTCGCGGCCGTACTCGACACCGGCCACCTTGTCCGGGTGGTCGGCCGGGATGGTGATGGTGTGCGGCGCGGACGGCGCGATCACCTCGGTGACCCCGGCGTCGGCGGTGCCGCCGGCGAGGAGGACGAGCAGGTCGACGGTCCGCTGGGCCGCCGCGGAGGCCGCCTGCGGGTCGACGCCGCGCTCGAAGCGCTTGGACGCCTCGGAGGCCAGCTTGTGACGGCGGGCCGTGCGGGCGATCGAGATGGCGTCGAAGTGCGCGGCCTCGACGACGACCTCGGTGGTGGTGCCCTCGGTGTCGTCGATCTCCGTGTTGGCGCCGCCCATGACGCCCGCGAGGCCGATCGGGCCGCGGTCGTCGGTGATCACCAGGTCCTCGGCGTTCAGCGTGCGCTTGACGCCGTCGAGGGTGGTGAGCTTCTCGCCCTGCTCGGCCCGGCGCACGCCGATGGCGCCCTGGACGCGGGACCGGTCGTAGGCGTGCAGGGGCTGGCCCAGCTCCAGCATCACGTAGTTGGTGATGTCGACGGCGAGGGAGATCAGGCGCATGCCGGCCTTCTGGAGGCGGCGGCGGAGCCAGATCGGGGAACGCGCGTCGGGGTCGAGACCGGTCACCGTACGGGCGGTGAAGCGGTCGCAGCCCATCGGGTCGGAGACCCGCACCGGGTGGCCGAAGGCGTTCGGCGCGGGGACGTCAAGCAGCGCCGGGTCGCGCAGCGGCAGTCCGTAGGCGATGGCGGTCTCGCGGGCGACGCCGCGCATCGACAGGGCGTAGCCGCGGTCGGGGGTGACGGCGATGTCGAGGACCTCGTCGACGAGCTGGAGCAGCTCGATCGCGTCGGTGCCGACCTCGGCCTCGGGCGGCAGCACGATGATGCCGCCGCTGCCGTCGTCGCCCATGCCCAGCTCGTCTCCGGAGCAGATCATGCCGTGCGAGGTCTTGCCGTACGTCTTGCGCGCGGCGATCGCGAAGTTGCCGGGCAGGACGGCGCCGGGCAGCGCTACGACGACCTTGTCGCCGACGGTGAAGTTCCGGGCGCCGCAGACGATCTCCTGGGACTCGCCGGTGCCTCCCCCAGAGCCGAAAGCCTGGGAGGTGCCCCCAGCCGTACCCACGGCGACGGTGCAGAAGCGGATGGGCTTCTTGAAGCCCTCCAGCTCCTCGATGGTGAGCACCTGGCCGACGACGAGGGGACCCTTGAGGTCGGCGCCGAGCCGCTCGACGGTCTCGACCTCGAGGCCGGCCGAAATGAGCTTGGCCTGGACGTCGCGCCCGGTCTCCGTCGCCGGCAGGTCGACGTACTCCCGCAGCCAAGAAAGCGGGACCCGCATCAGATCTCCATCCCGAACGGCCGGGTGAACCGGACGTCACCCTCGACCATGTCTCGCATGTCTTCGACGTTGTGGCGGAACATCAGCATCCGCTCGATTCCGAACCCGAAGGCGAACCCGCTGTACTTCTCCGGGTCCACGCCGCAGGCGACGAGCACCCGCGGGTTGACCATGCCGCAGCCGCCCAGCTCGATCCAGCCCTCGGAGGAGCAGGTCCGGCAGGGGCGGTCGGGGTTGCCGACGGACTCGCCCTTGCAGACGTAGCAGAGCATGTCCATCTCGGCGGACGGCTCGGTGAAGGGGAAGTAGTTCGGGCGCAGCCGGGTCTTCATGTCCGGACCGAAGAGCGACTGGACCATGTGGTCGAGGGTGCCCTTGAGGTCGGCCATGGTCAGGCCCTCGTCGACGGCGAGCAGCTCGATCTGGTGGAAGACCGGGGTGTGCGTGGCGTCGAGTTCGTCCGTGCGGTACACGCGGCCGGGGCACACGATGTAGACGGGCGGCTCCCGGTCGAGCAGGGCGCGGGCCTGCACCGGGGAGGTGTGGGTGCGCAGCACGACTCCGGACTCGTCGCCCTCGGTGCCCTGGGGGCCCTGGACGAAGAAGGTGTCCTGCATCTGCCGGGCCGGGTGGTCCGGGCCGAAGTTCAGGGCGTCGAAGTTGAACCACTCCGCCTCGACCTCGGGGCCCTCGGCGACCTCGTATCCCATGGACACGAAGACGTCCGCGACCCGCTCCATCATGGTGGTCAGCGGGTGCCGGGCGCCGGCGGGCACGCGGTCGTACGGCAGGGTGACGTCGACCGCCTCCTCGACCAGGACGCGTGCGTCGCGCTCGGCCTCCAGCTCGGCCTGGCGGGCGGCGAGGGCCTTGTTCACCGCGCCCCGGGCCTGGCCGACGAGCTTGCCGGCGGCGGCCTTGGCCTGCGGGGGCAGTGCGCCGATCTCGCGGTTGGCGAGGGCCAGCGGAGAGGTGCCGCCGGTGTGGGCGACCTTGGCCTCCTGGAGCGCGTCGAGGTCGCCGGCGGCCGCGAAGGCGGCGAGCGCCTCGTCCCGCATGCGCTCGATCTCTTCCGGTTTCAAGGCCTCGACCTCTACAGGGTCGTACGACTTATTAGGTGCCGACATCTCTTCCCGTGCTTCCGGTTGGCTGGCTGAGGGTCCCCGTCACCGACTCGGAGACGAATCGTCCGCAGATGAGAGGACGCAAAGGTGCCAAAGGCCGAGTCTAACGGGGGTGGGGCGCTGCCCAGGACGCCGCCCATGAGGGGGCGTCCTCGCGGTGCTCCCGGCGGGTGAGCCCGTGGGGGCCGCGGCGGTGTCAGAGGAGGTACGCCGGGGTGCCCACGGGCAACGTAAATCGGAACTGGGCGCCCCCGCCGGGGGCCCGGCCGACGGTGATGGTGCCGCCGTGGGCTTCGACGATGCCCTTGACGATGTAGAGCCCGAGGCCGGTGCCGCCGCGCTTGCTGCCCCGCCAGAAGCGGGTGAAGACGCGGTTCATGGACTCCTCCGGGATTCCGGCGCCCTCGTCGCTCACGGTGACCGACGTGACGGCGCCCGGCGGGCCCTCCTCGTCCGCCCGCTCGCGCGGGGAGAGGGAGGGTGCCACTTCGATGGTGACGGTTCCCTCGCCGTGCCGCACCGCATTTTCGATCAGGTTGCTCAGTACCTGGTCGACCTTGTCGGGGTCGGCCCACAGGTCGGGCAGCGGCTGCTCGATGCGCAGCAGGAAGCGGTCGGCGGGCTGGCCGGAGGCGACGTAGGCCTGGATGTGGCGGCCGACGGCGGCGCCCATGTCGACGGGCTGGCGGCGCACTTCGAGGCGCCCGGAGTCGATACGGGAGATGTCGAGGAGTTCGGCGATGAGCCGGGTGACCCGGTCGGCGTCGGCGTCGACGGTCTCCAGCATCAGTTTCTTCTGGTCGTCCGTGAAGCGTTCCCACTTGGCGAGCAGGGTCGCGGTGAAGCCTTTGACGGAGGTGAGCGGTGAGCGCAGTTCGTGGGCGACGGTGGCGATCAGCTCGGCGTGGCTGCGCTCGGTGCGGCGGCGGGCCTCGGTGTCGCGCAGGGAGACGACGACGCGGCGGACGGGTCCGGTGGGGCGGGTGCGTATGTACCGGGCGGCGACGAGGACCTCACGGCCGCCGGGCAGCAACAGGTTCCGCTCCGGCTGGGCGTTGCGGATGGCGAGGCCCCCGTAGGGGTCGGTGAGCTGCCACCAGCGGCGCCCCTCCAGGTCCTCCAGCGGCAGCGCGGCCTCCAGCGGCTGCCCGAGCGCCTGTTCGGCGGACACGGCGGTGATCCGGGCGGCGGCGGCGTTGAAGCAGGTCACCCGCCCGCGCTCGTCGGCGATGACGAGCCCGTCGGGCAGGTCATCGGGATCGAGACCGGGCGGCGAGACGACCGAGGCGGCGACGGGGGGCGCGGCCGTCGGACCGGCGGCGGAGTCCTCGG
The DNA here is from genome assembly GCF_040703595.1 of Streptomyces sp. NPDC007084. Classification (NCBI taxonomy): domain Bacteria; kingdom Bacillati; phylum Actinomycetota; class Actinomycetes; order Kitasatosporales; family Streptomycetaceae; genus Streptomyces; species Streptomyces sp. NPDC007084. The sequence continues at coordinate 213,229 of NZ_JBEYFY010000007.1, read as the reverse complement.
CCGCCGGGTGGGCGGCGGTCTCGGGCGCCGGACCGGTGGCGGCCTCGGGCGCGGGACCGGTGGCGGCCTCAGGCGCGGGACCGGTGGCGGCCTCAGGGGCCCGATCGGCGGTGGCCTCGGAGGGCGGGTCGGCGGCGGAGCCGGGATGCGGGTCGGCGGCGACCTCGGAGGCCGGGGCGGCGGCGGAGCCGGGTGCCGGGTGGTCAGCGGAGTCAGGTGCCGGGTGGTCGGCGGCGGCCTCGGGTATCCGCTCGGCGGCCGAGCGGGGCGCGGGGGGGCTGTGGGTGTCGTGTGGTTGCAGCGCGCCGTGCGCGCCACCCGTGCCGACACTCATCCCCGTACCCCACCTCTCGTCCGGCGCGGAGGGCCCCCGAGCCCGTCACCCTACTAGCTGTCGGTCACGGAGCGGCACCCTGTGGAGGCGCGCTGTGCACGGGCCGACGCGTAGAGACATACGGCGGCGGCGGTGGCGAGGTTCAGACTCTCGGCCTTTCCGTGGATCGGGACGCGCACGACGGCGTCGGCGAGCGCCCGGGTCTCCTCCGGAAGCCCCCAGGCCTCGTTGCCGAACACCCAGGCGGTGGGGCCGCCCATGGTGCCCTTGTCGAGCTGGTCGTCGAGGTCGTCCTCGCCCGCTCCGTCGGCGGCGACGATCCGGACCCCCGCGTTCTTGAGCCCCGCGACGGCCTGTTCGACGGGGACGCCGACGGCGACGGGCAGATGGAACAGGGAGCCCACCGAGGCGCGTACGGCCTTGGGGTTGTAGAGGTCCACGGAGGCGTCGGTGAGGACGACGGCCTCGGCGCCCGCGGCGTCGGCGCAGCGCAGCACGGTGCCGGCGTTGCCGGGGTCGCGGACGTGGGCGAGCACGGCGACGAGCCGGGGCCGGGCCTTGAGGACGTCCTCGAAGGGGGTGTCGAGGAAGCGGCAGACCCCGACGAGCCCCTGCGGGGTGACGGTGGTGGAGATGTCGGCGATGACCTCCTCGGAGGCCAGGTGCACCCGGGCCCCGGCGGCACGCGCCTCGGCCACGATGTCGGCGTAGCGCTCGGCGGCCTCGACGGTGGCGAACAGTTCCACGAGCGTGGCCCCGCCGTCGTCCCCGCGATGCGCGGCCCCCTCCCGCACGGCCTGCGGCCCCTCCGCGAGGAACAGCCGGTCCTTGCCCCGGAAGTTCCGGCGCGCGAGCCTGCGGGCGGCGCTGACGCGCGAGGAGCGGGGGGAGATCAGCTCGGGGGTGGCGTCGGGGTGGGCCGGGGCCATGGGTTCTCAACCTTCGCAGTCGGGTTCCGGACACGACACCGGACCTGTGCGGTCGGGTTCCGGACACAAGCGGACCCGCAGACCGAACGGCCTGCGGGTCCTCAAGTCACGTCGGCCTGGGGCCGGTGGAGCGTCAGGCGGCCTTCGGCGCGTTGACGTCCGACGGCAGGGCCTTCTGCGCGACCTCGACGAGCGCGGCGAACGCGTTGGCGTCGTTGACGGCCAGCTCCGCGAGGATCTTGCGGTCCACCTCGATGTTGGCGGCCTTCAGACCCTGGATGAGGCGGTTGTACGTCATGCCGTTCTGGCGCGCGGCGGCGTTGATGCGCTGGATCCAGAGCTGACGGAAGTCGCCCTTGCGCTTCTTGCGGTCGTTGTAGTTGTAGACCAGCGAGTGGGTGACCTGCTCCTTGGCCTTGCGGTACAGGCGCGAACGCTGACCGCGGTAGCCGGAGGCCGCCTCGAGGATCGCCCGGCGCTTCTTGTGGGCGTTGACTGCCCGCTTGACGCGTGCCACTTTTTAACTCCTTGTAGCGGGGCCGTGGTGGGACTCACACGGCCCGGAATAGATGGGGTCCCGGTCCTGACGTGCGGCGCCTGGGCGCCGGTACGTCACTTGCCGAGAAGCTTCTTGATCTTCTTGGCGTCGCCCGGGGCCATCTCGGCGTTGCCGGTGAGGCGGCGCGTCAGGCGCGACGACTTGTGCTCAAGCAGGTGGCGCTTGCCGGCGCGCTCGCGGAGCACCTTGCCGGAGCCGGTGATCTTGAAGCGCTTGCTGGCACCGCTGTGCGACTTGTTCTTCGGCATAGCGCCGTTCTCTCCTCGTCAGTGGCGTTCCGGTGCCCGGTCGCGGGACCGGGCACGGGGTGGAACGTCATAGGTGTCTGTTTGCCATCCCGGGGGGTGAACCCTGGGATCAGGCCTCGGCGGATGCCTCGGCCGGAGCCTCGGCGGACTCGGCCTCGGTGATCTCGCCCTCGGCGATCTCGCCCTCGTCCAGGTCACCGTCGGCGGCGTTCTGCGAGCGGCCGGGGTTGGCCTTCGCTTCCGCCTTGCGGGCGGCCTGGGCCTCGCGGGCCTCGGCCATCGCCTCGGTCTTCTTCTTGTGCGGGCCGAGAACCATGATCATGTTCCGGCCGTCCTGCTTCGGGTTCGACTCGATGAACCCGAGGTCCTCGACGTCCGAAGCGAGACGCTGCAGCAGTCGGTAGCCGAGCTCCGGCCGGGACTGCTCGCGACCACGGAACATGATCGTGATCTTGACCTTGTCGCCCTGCTTGAGGAACCGGACGACGTGACCCTTCTTCGTGTCATAGTCGTGCGGGTCGATCTTCGGCCGGAGCTTCATCTCCTTGATGACCGTGTGCGCCTGGTTCTTGCGCGCCTCACGGGCCTTCATGGCCGACTCGTACTTGAACTTGCCGTAGTCCATGAGCTTGCAGACGGGCGGACGGGCGTTCGCCGCCACCTCGACCAGGTCGAGGTCGTACTCCTGAGCAAGCTCAAGGGCCTTGGCAAGCGGAACAATCCCGACCTGCTCGCCGCTGGGACCGACAAGTCGCACTTCGGGAACGCGAATCCGGTCGTTGATGCGGGGCTCGGCGCTGATGGATCCTCCTCGGTAGCACCACACGGCGGTCTGGCGGACAGCCGCGTATGTCTCTGATGACACTGGGACCAACCGCCGTGGGGCATGAAAAATGCCCCGGGACGGGACACAGGCGGGGCTCCATGGATGACCGGAGCACCGCCGCGGTCCTACCGCGGGGCGCGCATTCGGGCGACAACTCCACCGTCCGTACGGAACGGTGGCGGCCGCCTGACCGGGTGACCCGCCGCCCCGGAGGACGGTCAGGTGGGAGTTCGGAGCCTCCACTTGTGGGCCGAGCACATACGTGTCCGGCCGGTCGTTACACAAGGTTAGCAGTTCCGCCGGGTACGCGCTAACCGGCGGACCCCCGGCCGTACCGCACCGCTGGCCGGCGGACGTACCGCGCCGGGACCCGGGGCCGCGGCGCGCCGGAGAGCCCCCGGCCGTGCCGCGGCCGGGGAAACGCTCCCGCGGGCCGGGGCGGGCGCGCCGGGGCCTATCGTGTGAGGCATGAGTGACACCCCTCCCCAGAACCCCGACTTCGACACCATGACCCGCGACATCGCCGAGGTCCCCGCGGTCGAGGTCATCGTGACGGTCGCCGTCAACCTGATGAGCGCCGCCGCGGTGAAGCTCGGTCTCACCGAGGAGGGCGACGAGCACAAGGACCTGGACGAGGCCCGCAAGCTGGTCACGGCGCTGGCCGGGCTCCTCGACGCGAGCACCACCGAGATCAGCTCCTTCCACGCGGCCCCGCTGCGCGACGGCCTGAAGTCGCTCCAGCTCGCCTTCCGCGAGGCCTCCCTCGTCCCGGACGAGCCGGGCCAGGGCCCGGGCGAGAAGTACACGGGCCCGGTCTACGGCTGATCCGGCCGGTCCGTCCCGTTCAGCGGCGCACGTACAGGGGCTCGCCCGGGGGTGCCGCCTCGGCCGGCAGGAGTGCCAGGTCGAGGCCGCGGACCAGGCGGGCCCGCAGTGTCTCGTCGGCCGCGAGCCGTTCGGCGACCGCGCGGGCGGCCTCGGCGGGGACGGCGGCCGGGTCGAGGACGAGCGCGAGGGTGCCGTCCGCCTGCCCGGGACCGAGATGGGCGCGGACCACCCGGGGCTCGGCGGCGACCGCGGTCCGTACGGCCTCGACGACCGCGGGATCGGCCAGCGGCTCGGTGGTGGTGCGTCCCTCGGCGAGCGCCAGCAGGGCGGGCCCGGTGACCTGGAAGGCGACGGGTCCGGCCAGGTCCAGCACGATGGTGTCGGCCTTCTCGTGGGCCGCGGCCTCCAGCACCTGACGCAGGGGTACGGCGACGGGGCGGGCCTCGGGGTCCCAGCGGGCCAGCGAGTCCGTGGAGGTGAAGGCGGGCAGCGCCGTGCGGTCGCCGGCCTTGAGGGTGGGCACCGCCATGTCGCTGGTCTTCTCGCGGCGCAGCCCGTTCTCGTCCTCCTCGACCTCGCCGAGGACCGCCACGACCGGCACGAGCAGCCGGGCGTCCCTGAGCGCCTCCAGCACCGGCGGTACGGCGGTGCGGTCGGCCGACCAGGCGGCGAGCGCCGCGCTCAGCCGGGGGTCGGCGGAGCCGTCGTCGTCGGAGTAGCCGGAGTCGGGAATGTTCTTGTTCGCCACGGTCCCCGACCCTATCGGGGGGATGCTGCTGCGGTTGTGCGGGCCCCGAAACGCCCTGGTGACGGGACTCACGGGTTTCTCAGTCCGCGCTGACACAGCTCTAACACGCGGCTAACCGGGCGCACAGCCGGACCGTCCAGCATCGCGGCATGGACCGTCACAGACCCCGCGGGCGCCGCGCCAGGGCCCCTCGGCACAGCCCGCTGCGCTCCGTCGCGGTGGCCGTCGCGGTACTCGTCGGCGTCACAGGGGCCGGGACCGTGTTCGTGCAGGCGCACGCGCACGACCGGGAGGGCCTCGTATCGTCGTCGGCGGCGGCGTCGGCACTGCCCTCGGCGTCGCCCTCGGTGAGCGAGGAGGCGTCGGTGGAACCTGTGGCGGAGCCGTCGGCGGACCGGGACGCGCTGCTCGCGAAGGCGATGGCGGCGGTGGCGGTGCCGGACGGGGCGAGGGTGTCGGTCGCCGTGCTCGACGTCGGCTCGGGCGAGAGCGCCGGGCAAGGCGAGGGCACCTTCGACACCGCGAGCATCGTCAAGGTGGACATCCTGGCCGCGCTGCTGCTGCGGGCCCAGGACGCGGACCGGCATCTCACCGCCCAGGAGAAGGCGTACGCCACCGCGATGATCGAGCACAGCGACAACGCCTCGGCGTCCGCGCTGTGGGCCGCGATCGGCGGGGCGAGCGGGCTCGACGCCGCGAACAAGCGCTTCGGGCTCACCGGTACGCGGGGCGGGGACGGTGACCTGTGGGGGCTGACCCGGACCACGGCGGCCGATCAACTCACGCTGCTGCGGCAGGTGTTCGGGGAGGACTCGGAACTCAGCGAGGCCTCGCGCGGCTATCTCCAGGGGCTGATGGGCTCGATAGCGGCCGGTCAGCGGTGGGGGGTGTCGGCCGCGGCCGACGGTAACCGATGGGCCCTGAAGAACGGGTGGTTGCCGCGTACCGCGACCGGGCTGTGGGACGTCAACAGCATCGGCCGCGTGACCGTCGACGGCCACGACTACCTGGTGGCGGCCCTGTCGGACGGCAACTCCACGCAGGCCGACGGGATTTCACTGGTGGAGGCGGCGTCGAAGGCGGCGGTCGGCGCGTTCCGGGACTCGGCCGAGGAGTGACGGGCGCGGGGTCAACACCCCTTCTGAGGGACGGGGTTCGGGCAGGACCTAGGACCGGCCGGGCCGGGGTGTGTCGTTCTTGCGGCCGCGCCACAGGAACACGGCCGCCGCGAGCAGGGCCGCGCCCAGGCCGCCGGCGAGCGGGCCGGCCCAGTCGGCGGGGCCGCTGCCGTCGTCCGGGGTGTCGGGGCCGGGGCCGAAGTACTTCCGGCCGTACGCCGCCGCCGTGAGGCCCTCGGGCTTGAGCTTGCCGCCCGCCTCGATGGCCGCGGCCGGGTCGACGAACCCGAATCCGCGCGCGTCGTCGCGGCCTCCCGAGGGCACGTTGCGGGCGGTGTCCTCCAGGAGTCGCTTGATCTGCGCCGGGGAGAGGTCGGGGTGGGCGGCGCGGACGAGCGCGACCGCGCCGGACACGAACGCGGACGCGGCGCTGGTGCCCCAGCCCTCGTAGTAGCGGTCGTCCGGGTCGGCGATGACGACGTCGACGCCCGGGGCGCTGACGGTGGCGTACCAGCGGCGGGTGGAGAAGGAGGCGCGGGTGCCGTAGCGGTCGACGGCGGTCGCGGCGATCACGCCGGGGTACGCGGCCGGGTAGGAGATGTGGTCGCCCTTCTCTCCGCCGTTGCCGGCGGAGGCGACGACGGCGACACCCTTCTTCAGCGCGTACTGGACGGCCTCGTCCTCGGCGGGTTCGGGGTGCGCGGACCTGGAGTCGTCGCCGAGGGAGAGGTTGATGACGTCCGCGCCGTGGTCGGTGGCCCAGCGGATGCCTTCGGCGAGCGCGTTGCCCCGGGTGGTGCGGGCCTTGGAGCGGGCCGGGTCGGCGTCCTCGAGGATGACCCGGACGGGCAGGATACGGGCCTCGGGGGCGATGCCCATGACTCCGTCGGCGTCGCCCGGGCCGTGGCCGTGACCGGCGATGATGCCCGCCATGGCGGTGCCGTGCCGGGCCCAGGCGCGGTCGCCCCGGCGGGCGCCGAAGCCGACCATGTCCCGGCCGGCCAGGACGTTGCCGGTGAGGTCCGGGTGCCGGGCGTCGACGCCGGTGTCGAGGACGGCGACGGTGATGCCCTTGCCCTTCGTGGTCTGCCACGCCTGCCGCGTGTGCATCGCGTCGAGGCCCCACTGCTGGGCCCGTATGCCGTCCGCGTGCGCGGCGGTGGTGGGGACCAGCGCGAGGGAGGCGGCGAGCAGGGCGCTGAGCGCGGCGGACCGGCGCGGGAGCCGGCGGGAGAGTCGGGGGTTGCGGGCGGGGGCTTGTCGGGGGGTGCGCCCGGCGCGGTCGTGGGCGGTGGCCTCGCGGGTCATGACGGTGTCTCCGTGGCCGAGGTGACGGTCTTGCGGAGGCCCCGCTCAACTCGGTCGGCGAGGCCCTGTGCCTCGTGGCCGAGGCCGGCCTGCGCCGGGGCGGTGGTCGCCTCCGGCTTCATGGCCTCGGCGGCGGGCTGCGGCGCGCCGACCGTACGTCCGTCGGTGAACCCGGAGACGGCGAACACGACGACCGGGGCGTCCGTGAGGACCGACTCGGTCCACGAGGCGCGCTGGGCGTCGCCGAACCCTTCGGCCGGGGTGCCCTTCGCCGGGTAGGCGCGGGGCATCAGGTCGGTGCGCCGGTCCAGGCCCTCCTTGGCGAAGCGGGCCTTCAGGGCGGTCATCGCCGCCGCGTCCGCCTTGGTGAACAGGAGGCCGACGGTGGTGACATGGCTCAGCGTCGCGTCCACGTAGGTGGCGCGCAGCAGGCGCAGGCAGCCGACGGGGGCGAGGGCCTTGCGCAGCAGCGGGTCGAAGGCGTTCGCGCAGCCGGTGTCGGGGGCGACGGCGACGCGCGTCCAGGTGCGGTCGGAGCCGCCGGGGCCCGCTCCGTCGCCCCGCACGGTCGGCGGGAAGAGCCGGTCCACGGGCACGCTGTGCCACAGCTCCCCGGCGGCGGCGAACGCGCCCCGCGAACCGGGGGCGTCCGTGTCGTCACCGGTGAGCCAACTCCCCGTCACCGCACCGCCGATGAGCCCGAGCCCGAGGACGACACAGACAGCGGCGGCGACCGTACGGGCCCGGGGCCGCGCGAGGAACGGCCGGGCCGGCGCGGGCGTCCCCTGGGTTCCCGTGGCCGGGGTCACCGGAGTTCCCGTGCCCGGGGTCACCGAAGGCGGGGGCGGGGGCGGGGGCGCGGATGGTGTCTCCGTCCGGATGGGCCGGAGTCGCCGGGTCGTCTCCTCGGGGCGCTGCGTGGCTCCCGCCGGCACGGGTTCGGCGGAGGCGGGGGGCGCGTCCGGGAAGCGGGCGGTGGCGACGGGCGGCGGCGGGGTCACGGGCCCGGGCCGCGCACCCGAGGTGACACCGGGACGCAGGTGCGGGAAGCGGGGGGAGGCCTGACGGGAGGCCGAGGCGACATCATCCCCGGCGTCGAACTCCCGCCCGTAACGGCCCTGTTGACCGGCCGGAGCACTCCCCTCCACCGACGGCGACGGCACGGCACCCTGCCGCGAGCGGGATGCGGCGCCTTGGCCGGGCGAGGAGGGGTGGGGCACCCCAGGAGTCCGGGAGGCGGAGCCCTGACCGGGAGCCGAGGGGTTCCGGGAGGCGGAGCCCTGACCGGGAGCCGAGGGATTCCGGGAGGCGGAGCCCTGACCGGGGGAGGAAGGGTTCCGCGAAGCGGCGCCCTGGCCCGGAGCCGAGGGGTTCCGCGAAGCGGCGCCCTGGCCCGGAGCCGAGGGGTTCCGCGAAGCGGCGCCCTGGCCCGGAGCCGAGGGGTTCCGCGAAGCGGCGGCCCGGCCGTGGGACGGAGGGTTCCGCGTTGCCGAACCCTGGCCGGGGGCCGAGGGGTTCGTGGGCGCGGGAGCCTGCTCCGGAGCGGCGGAGGGTCCCGGGTGTGCCTCGGAGGGTGAGGGGGGTTGGGAAGGTGCGGGAGGTGCGGGAGGTACAGGGGGTCGTTCCTGCGCCCGGCGCGAGGGCGGTTCGTCGGACCAGGACTCCCCCTCGATGGGGGGCGCGTAGCCACGTCCGGGCGCGAAGCTCCCGGCCCACGAGGACGGCTGATCCGACTCCCAGGCTTCGCCGCCCACCGGCACCCGCTCCGACCCCGGCGCGGGCGCGGGAGCGGGAGCCGGGGGCACTTCTGAGCCCCGGGAACCGGGGACGACCGGCGGCCCGGCGGGCATCGGCGGAGCCACCCCGCCCCGAGAGTCCGCCGCGACAGGCGGGACCGACGGACGCGGCGGGATCACCGGGGGTGAGGCGGGGGCGGCGAAGGAACCCGGGGCCTGGGCGGACGCCGAGGGAACGGACGGCGGGGCGTACGCGGGCGGGGCGGTCGGCGGAGGCGGGCCGGCCGATACCGGCGTGCTCGGCGAAGACGGCGCCGCCGATACCGGCGCCCCCGGCGAAGACGGGCTGGACGATTCCTGTGCGTGCCGCGAAGGCGGGGCGGCCGGACCCGGGGTTCCTGACGAAGACGAAGCCAGCGGCACCGGCGTACCCGGCGTCCCCGACGCAGACGAAGCCGCCGACACCGGCGTACCGGTCCCCGACGCAGACGGCGCCGCCGACACCGGCGTCTCCGGCGATGACGGAGCCGTCGGCGGCCGGAGCGGCGGGGTCTGGGGGTCCCTGGCCGGGGGTGCGTCCGGGGGTGGGGGGACGGCGCGGCGCGCGTCCGTGCTCATGCACCCCCCGTTTCCTCGTACCGGGCAAGAGGCCTGTCGCGAAGACCAGCCGGGCCGTTCCTGTGCGGCAGGGGCCCGCCACGGGCACGCGTACCCGTACCGGTGGACCGTCGCCCCGGACGGCACCCGGGGCAGGACATGCCTCCCTGCGTCCGCGTCACTCTACGGGTTGACGCGCGTCCGGAGGGAACCAGTACGAAGCGCCGGGGCATCTGCCCGGAACGTCCCCCTACCCTGGGGTAACCGAGTCTGGCAGGCTGCGTGCATGACTGCCCGTGCCTCCGACAGGGCCCGCTACGACCGGGCCACCGCTCACCTCGACGCCCCCGTCGCGATCGTGGACCTGGAGGCCTTCGACGCGAACGCGGACGATCTCGTCCGCAGGGCCGACGGCAAACCCGTCCGGGTCGCCAGCAAGTCCGTGCGCTGCCGCGCCCTCCTGGAACGCGTCCTGGCCCGCGACGGCTTCGCCGGGATCATGTCGTTCACCCTCGCCGAGTCGCTGTGGCTGGCCCGATCGGGGTTCGACGACGTGCTGCTCGCCTATCCGTCGGCCGACCGCAAGGGCTACGCCGAGCTGACGTCCGACCCCAAGCTCGCCGCCGCGGTGACGGTCATGGTCGACGACCCGGCGCAGCTCCGCCTCATCGAGGAGGCGCGGGAAGGCGGCACCGAAGTGGTGCGCGTCTGCCTGGAGCTGGACACCTCGCTGAAGCTGTTCGGGGGCCGGGTCAGGGTCGGTGCGCTGCGCTCGCCGCTGCACTCCCCCGCGCAGGTCGCGGACCTGGCCCGGGCGGTCAAGCGCACGCCCGGTTTCAAGCTGGTCGGGATCATGGCGTACGAGGGTCACATCGCGGGGGTGGGCGACTCCGTCGCGGGGCGTCCGCTGCGCTCGCGGGCGGTGCGGCTGATGCAGGCCACCGCGCGCAAGGAGCTGGCGCAGCGGCGCGCCGAGGTGGTGCGCGCGGTCCGTGCCGTGGAACCGGACCTGGAGTTCGTCAACGGCGGCGGCACCGGCAGCGTCCAGCAGACGGCCGCCGAGGACGCGGTCACCGAGATCGCGGCGGGCTCGGGCCTGTACGTGCCGCGGCTGTTCGACAACTACACGTCGTTCAGCGGCCGTCCGGCGGCGCTGTTCGCCCAGCCGGTCGTGCGCCGGCCGGGTGTCGGGGTGGTGACGGTGCTCGGCGGCGGCTATCCGGCGTCCGGTGCGGCGGGCCCCGACCGGCTGCCGGTCCCGTACCTGCCCGAGGGGCTGGCGTACGACCCGCAGGAGGGCCCCGGCGAGGTGCAGACACCGCTGCTGGGCGCCCCGGCGGACGATCTGCTCATCGGCGACAAGGTGTGGTTCCGGCACGCGAAGGCGGGTGAACTGTGCGAGCGGTTCGACGCGTTGCACCTGGTCGAGGGTGATGTGGTGACGGCGACCGTGCCGACGTACCGGGGCGAGGGGCACACGTTCCTCTGAGCCAGGCGCCAACCGCCGGGCCACGCCTCCGCCGCCGGGCCGCACGCCCGCGGCCGGACCGCACCCCCGGCCGGACCGTACGCTCGGCGCTGGGCCACCGGCTCCCCGCCGAGCGACACGCTCCCGCCGGGCCATGCGTTCACCGCGACGGGCCGATGCTGCTGCCCACCCCGCCGCCCGTCCCGGTGGCGCCGACGGAGCGGATTCCCTTGGTGATCCGGTCCATGTCGGACAGCGGCGGCCCGTCGGCACCGGCGTCGAAGGCGAACCGGACGATGACGAGGGACTGGGTGCCGACGCTGGACGGAAAGGCCAGCGACTCCACGTAACCGCCGGGCCCCACCCGGGTGTTGACCTTCCAGCGCACGAAGTACCCGGGGCGGCCCGCGACGGCGACCGAGCCGGCCTTGACCGATTCGTGGGAGGTGACGCCCCGGAAGGGCCTGCTGCCGAGAAGGTCCCGGTCGTAGACGCTGTCCGCCGCGTCCTTGATGTCGCCCTCGGCCAGGGCCTTCGGGGAGGTCACGTCGGTGGCGGTGGCGGTGCGGGTGCTGACCTGGCCGTGCCGGCACAGACCGGGGTCGCCGGGGCAGTCGTAGGTGCCCGGGGTGGTCATCACGACGTCGTGGTCGCTGACGTACTTCGGCCGGGTCCAGCCGTCCGGCAGCGGCAGGGTGATGCCGTCGAGCTGGTCCACGACGACGGAGGGGTCACCGGCGGAGGGCGCGGACGGGGTGGGTGTGGGGGCGCCGGTGTCCGTGGGGGACGCGGCAGCCGGGGTGGTCTGCGCGCCGGCGTCGCCGTCGCCGTGGTCGAGGCGCAGCAGGACGGCGCCCGTGACGATCGCGGCGACGAGGACGACGGCGGCTGCGCCGAGCGCGACGGCCCTGGCCCGGCCGGAGGCACCCCCCGGTGGCGGTGTCCGCGGCCCTGGCGGTGGCGACGGCGGGGCGGTGTCGGCCTGGCGCCGGTGATCGGTCCAGGCCGTGCCGTCCCACCAGCGCTCGACGAGCGGGTACGCGGGATCGCGGTACCAGCCGGGCGGCGGCGACATGCTCATCCCGGCACTCTAGGACGTACCGCCCGGCTCAGTACACGGTGTCCGCGAGGTCCGGCACGATCGTGCCGTCCGGCCTGCGGAGGGGGCCCGGGGTGCCGTCGGGTGCGGTGTAGGCGCTGGTGGAGCACGGGTAGAGGCCCTGTTTGCGGGGCAGCGGCTCGATGAACATGGGGTTGATCACCCAGCGGCCGTCAGCGTCGTCGTAGGCGCGGCACATGAGTTCGTTCTTGTTGCGGTTGAGGACGAGGTGGGCGCCGGTGGCGTCCGAGACGAAGGTGACGTCGGTGTCGGCGTCGCCGCCCGCGAGCGCGGGACGGTGCGCGGCGTCCTGCCGCTGCCAGGCCGCGGCGCCGCGCACGCCGTAGATCTCCTGGTTGATCCAGCAGCGCTTGCCGTCGATGTACGGGATGGCCGCGCCGCGGCCGGCGGGGACGTCGCCGCAGCCCTGGTTGCGGGTGGTGATCCGGCCGTGCCGGTCGAGGACGGAACGGATGGCGATGGTGTGCGCGGCGTCGACGCCGACGGCGCGCGACCAGACCTCGGTGACGGGTTCGGAGCCGGCCGAGACGATGTAGACGTCGAATCCGGCGCGGCGCAGGGTGCGGATGAGGTCGCGCTGCTGGTCGTAGTAGCGCACGTAGGCGGGGATCGTGTGGGTGCCGAGCGTGCGGGTGGAGCCGACGGGCGCGGCGAGGGCCTCGGCTCGGGCCTGGCGGGCGTACGAGGACAGTTCCGCGAGGGTGTGTCCGGCGAAGAGCTGGGGCACCCAGGCGTACTGCGGGACGGTGCGCCGGTGGTTCCAGGTCCCGGCGAAGGCGGCGGCGCCGCTCATGGTGCGGCCGGTGTCGCGGATCTCGAAGATCTCGTCCGCGCAGCGGGTGTTCGTCGAGGTGAGCAGGGGCGCGCCGACGGGGACGGCGGTGCCGCAGGCCGTGGTGAGCGCGGTGTCGGCGGCGTCGGTGAGCCAGGCGCTGGTGGCCTTCCAGCGGGCCGGGCGCAGAATCTTGTCGTGCCGCAGGGCCCAGGAGATCGTGGCGTCGGTGACGTCGTTCTTGGTGACCGTGTTGTCCCAGTCGAACGCGGCGACCGGCCGCCGGCCGTGCCCGGGAGTGCCCGAGCAGGTGCCGCGGGCGTCGATCACCTCTTGCAGGTGGGCGCGGTTGTCGCCGTACCAACCGCCGGACAGCCGGGGGCAGTTCGGACGCTCCGGGGTCGCGGTGGTGGGCGCGGTGGTGGCGGTCGTGGCGGTGGTGGGCGGCGCGGCCGCCAGGAGGGCGGCCGCGGCCAGGGTCCACGCGAGGATGAGCGGGTTTCGTCGGTTCTGTCGGTGTCCCATGACCAGTGGACGGTACCCGGCACAGGCCTACAGGGGGGTGACGTACGCGCCGGAGATGCCTCCGTCCACGAGGAAGTCGGTGGCGTTGACGAAGGAGGAGTCGTCGCTGGCGAGGAAGGCGACGGCCGCCGCGATCTCGTCCGCCTCGGCGAACCGTCCGACCGGGATGTGCACGAGCCGGCGCGCGGCCCGCTCGGGGTCCTTGGCGAACAGCTCTCGCAGCAGTGGGGTGTTGACCGGGCCGGGGCACAGCGCGTTGACCCGGATGCCCTCCCGGGCGAACTGGACGCCGAGTTCACGGGACATGGCGAGGACGCCGCCCTTGGAGGCCGTGTACGAGATCTGCGAGGTGGCCGCGCCCATCCGGGCCACGAAGGAGGCCGTGTTGATGATGGAGCCCCGGCCCTGGCGGCGCATGTAGGGGATGGCGGCCTTGCAGCACAGGTAGACGGAGGTCAGGTTGACCTCCTGGACGCGCTTCCAGGCCTCCAGGCCGGTGTCCAGGATGGAGTCGTCGTCGGGCGGTGAGATGCCGGCGTTGTTGAAGGCGATGTCGACGGAGCCGTAGGTGTCGTACGCCGTCCTGAAGAGGGCCTCGACCTGTTCGGGGTCGGTGACGTCGACCTGGACGAAGGTGCCGCCGATTTCCTCGGCCGCGGCCTTGCCGCCGCGTTCGTCGATGTCGCCGCAGACCACCCGGGCGCCCTCGGAGGCGAGCCGGCGGGCGGTGGCGAGGCCGATGCCGCTGCCGGCGCCGGTGATGACGGCGGTGCGGCCGACCAGTCGGCGGCAGATGTTCGCTTCGGACGCCGCGGAGGCGTCGGTCGTCGCTTCGGTCGCTTCGGTCGCTTCGGTCACAGTGCGGGGCCCTCCGTGCTGATGAAGACGTTCTTGGTTTCGGTGAAGGCGGTGAGGGCGTCCGGGCCGAGTTCGCGGCCGATGCCGGACTGCTTGAAGCCGCCGAACGGGGTCCAGTAGCGCACGCTGGAGTGCGAGTTGACGGACAGATTGCCGGCCCGGACAGCCTGGGAGACGCGCAGGGCGCGGCCGACATCCCGGGTCCAGATGGAGCCGGACAGGCCGTACTCGGTGGCGTTGGCGAGCCGCACGGCGTCGGCCTCGTCGTCGAAGGGCAGCACCACGGCGACGGGTCCGAAGACCTCCTCGACGGCCACCCGCGCCTCGGCGTCGACGCCGGTGAGGACGGTGGGCGCGAACCAGAAGCCGGGGCCCTCGGGGGCCTTGCCGCGGATGCCGGGCGCGTCGGCGTCGACGTAGGAGCGGACGCGGTCCAGTTGGACCCGGGAGATGAGCGGGCCCATCTGGGTCCGCTCGTCGGAGGGGTCGCCGACGACGACGGATTCGACGGCGGGGGCGAGGAGTTCGAGGAAGCGGTCGTGGACGGAGCGCTGGACGAGGATGCGGGTGCGGGCGCAGCAGTCCTGGCCGGAGTTGTCGAGGAATGACATCGGGGCGGCTGCCGCGGCGGCCTCGATGTCGGCGTCCGCGAAGACGATGTTGGGGCTCTTGCCGCCGAGTTCGAGGGTGACGCGCTTGAGGAGGGCGGAGCCCTTGGCGAGCACCTGCTTGCCGACGGCCGTCGAACCGGTGAAGACGATCTTCGCGACGCCGGGGTGTTCGACCAGCGCGTCGCCCGCCACGGGTCCGGCGCCGGGCAGCACCTGGAAGAGGTGCTCGGGAAGCCCTGCCTCCAGGGCGAGTTCGGCGAGCCGGAGCGCGGTGAGCGGGGTGGTCTCGGCGGGCTTGAGGATGACGGCGTTGCCGGCGGCGAGGGCGGGTGCGGTGCCCCAGGCGGCGATCGGCAGCGGGAAGTTCCAGGGCGCGATGACCGCGACGACGCCGAGGGGTTCGAGGAGGGTGATGTCGAGGCCGCCGGCGACCGGGATCTGACGGCCGGTCAGCCGCTCGACGCCGCCCGCCGCGTAGTCGAGCAGGTCGCGGACGTTGCCCGCCTCCCAGCGGGCGTTGCCGAGGGTGTGGCCGGCCTCGCGGACCTCCAGGAGGGCGAGTTCCTCGGCGTGCGTGTCGACGACGGCCGCGAAGCGGCGCAGCAGCCGGGCCCGGTCGCCGGGCGCGAGGGCGGCCCAGCGGGCCTGTGCCGCCGCGGCCCGCGTGACGGCGGCGTCGACGTCGGCGGCGGAGGCGGCGGGGACGGTGGCGACGATCTCCTCGGTGGCCGGGTTGAGCACCTGGAGTTCGTGCTCGTAGGGGGGCGCGGTGTACGGGTACGGCAAGGGGGGCCTCACATGCGTTCGAAGGAGCGGCGCAGCTCCCAGTCGGTCACCGCGGCGTCGAAGGCTTCCAGTTCGACGCGCGCCATGTTGCGGTAGTGCGCGACGACCTCGTCACCGAAGGCGGCCCGGGCGATGGGGCTGTTCTCCCAGAGGTCGGCGGCCTCGCGCAGGGTGGTGGGGACGTGGTCGTACGCAAAGGTGTACGCGTTGCCCGCGCACGGCTCGGGCAGTTCCAGTTTCCGCTCGACGCCGTACAGCCCGGCCGCGACGAGTCCGGCGACGGCCAGGTGCGGGTTGACGTCGCCGCCGGGCAGCCGGTTCTCGAAGCGCATCGAGCGGCCGTGACCGACCACGCGCAGCGAGCAGGTGCGGTTGTCGTAGCCCCAGGCGACGGCGGTGGGCGCGAAGGAGCCGGGCTGGAAGCGCTTGTACGAGTTGATGTTGGGCGCGTACAGGAGCGAGAAGTCCCGCAGGGCGGCCAGCTGTCCGGCGAGGAAGTGCCGCATGACCTCGGACATGCCGCCGGGGTCCTGGGCGGTGCCGGCCATCACGTTGGTGCCGTCGGCGTCGGCGAGGGAGAGGTGGATGTGGCAGGAGTTGCCCTCGCGCTCGTTGTACTTCGCCATGAAGGTGAGCGAGACGCCCTCCTGGGAGGCGATCTCCTTGGCGCCGGTCTTGTAGACGGCGTGCTGGTCGCAGGTGACGAGGGCCTCGTCGTACTTGAAGGCGATCTCGTGCTGGCCGGGGTTGCACTCGCCCTTGGCGGACTCGACGGTGAGGCCGGCGGCCTGCATCTCGTTGCGGATGCGGCGCAGCAGGGGTTCGATGCGGCCGGTGCCGAGGACGGAGTAGTCGATGTTGTACTGGTTGGCCGGGGTGAGTCCGCGGTAGCCGGTGTCCCAGGCCTGTTCGTAGGTGTCCTTGAAGACGATGAACTCCAGCTCGGTGCCGACCTGGGCGGTGTAGCCGAGTTCGGCGAGGCGGTCGAGCTGGCGGCGCAGGATCTGCCGGGGCGCGGCGACCACCGGGGAGCCGTCGTTCCAGGCGAGGTCGGCGATGAGCAGGGCCGTGCCCTCGTTCCAGGGGACGCGGCGCAGGGTGGTGAGGTCGGGGTGCATGGCGAAGTCGCCGTAGCCGCGCTCCCAGGAGGACATGGCGTAGCCGTCGACGGTGTTCATGTCGGTGTCGACGGCGAGGAGGTAGTTGCAGCCCTCCGTGCCGTGTTCCAGGACCTCGTCGAGGAAGAAGGGCGCGGCGAACCGCTTGCCCTGGAGCCGCCCCTGCATATCGGGGAAGGCCAGGACGACGGTGTCGATCTCACCGGCCGCCACGAGGGCGCGCAGCTCCTCGACGGCGAGCGGGGGTGTGCGGTCTGCCACCGGAAAAGCCTCCTTGGGTCAGCCGAGAGCCATAAGGTATTGCCGAGAACCATTGCTTGGGAAGGGGGCGCGACCGGATGACAGGGGCGGAAGGGGATGCCGGCCGCGGGGCGGCGGACCGGCTGACGCCGGTGCTGCGGCCGGTGCGGGCGGGCAACGGTTTCGAGGAGGCGCTGGAGCAGATCCTCCAGATCGTCCGGCTGGGCCTGGTGCCCGGCGGGGAGCGGCTGCCCGCCGAGCGGGAGCTGGCGGAGCGGCTCGGGATCAGCCGGGTCACCCTGCGCGAGGTCCTGAAGGTGCTCCAGGACCAGGGGCTGGTGGAGTCCCGGCGCGGCCGGTACGGCGGCACGTTCGTGCTGGCGCGCACGGACGCCCCGGACGAGCACGAACTGCGCCGCCGGGTCGCCGCGGTCGACATCGAGGACGTGCTGCGGTTCCGGGAGGTCCTGGAGGTGGGGGCGGCCGGGCTGTGCGCGGCGCACGGCCTCGACGAGGAGGGGGCGGACCGGCTGCGCGAAGCGCTCGCCCGCACGAACGACGCACCCCTGCCCGACTACCGCCGCCGGGACACGCTGCTGCACCTCACCCTCGCCGAGCTGAGCGGCTCCCCCTCCCTCACCGCCCACTACGCCGCCGTCCGCGCCGGGGTGAACGACCTCCTGGACTGCATCCCGCTGCTCGTCCGCAACCTGGAGCACTCCCAGCGCCAGCACACCGCCCTGGTCGAGGCGGTCCTCGACCAGGACGCGGACGGCGCGCGGGAGATGATGCGCGAGCACTGCGCGGGGACGGCGGCGCTGCTGCGCGGCTTTCTGACGTGAGCGGGCGGGACGCGAGTGACCCACGAGTTTCCCTCCCCCGCCGCCAAAAGGTATGAGACCGTTCCATTGACACGCATGGGCCGCACCGGCGTGCATGGGCCGCATCGACGTCCGTTGAATGTGATCCGAGGGTGAAAGTGATCCGAGGGAGAACCGCGTGGGCAGGCCGCTGATCGGCGTGAGTACGTATCTGGAGACCGGGGCGCGCTGGGGGGTATGGCACCTGGAGGCCGCGCTGCTGCCGGCCGCCTACCCGCGGCTCGTACAGCGGGCGGGCGGACTCGTCGCGATGCTGCCGCCCGACGACGCGGCGCGGGCGGCCGAGACCGTCGCCCGGCTCGACGGGCTGGTGGTGGCGGGCGGCGCCGACGTCGACCCCGGGCGGTACGGTGCCGAGCGCTCCCCGCGGACGGGGCCGCCCGCCCATGAGCGGGACGCCTGGGAACTCGCCCTGATCCGGGCCGCGTTGGACTCCGGCACCCCGCTGCTGGGCATCTGCAGGGGGCAGCAGCTCCTGAACGTCGCCCTCGGCGGCACGCTCGTCCAGCACATCGACGGCCACGTCAAGGAACCGGGCGTCTTCGGGCACCACGAGGTGACGCCCGTGCCGGGGACGTTGTACGGCTCGCTCGTACCGGAGCCGTGCGACGTCCCGACCCACCACCATCAGGCGGTGGACCGCCTCGGGGAGGGGCTGGTGGTCTCCGCGTACGCGGCGGACGGGGTGGTGGAGGCGGTCGAACTCCCCGGTCCCGGGTGGGTCCTGGGGGTCCAGTGGCATCCGGAGATGGACGCCGACCTGCGGGTGATGCGGGGCCTGATCGCGGCGGCGAGCTGACGGTTTCCTCGCCCCCTCCGCCCCTGCCCGTCCCGTGCCTGGGGGCTGCCGCCCCCAGACCCCCGCTTCGGCCTGAACGGCCTCGTCCTCAAACGCCGGACGGGCTGAGAATCTTCAGCCCCTCCGGCGTTTGAGGAGCGGGGGTCCGGGGGCAGCGCCCCCGGGAACGGGACGGGCAGGGGCGGAGGGGGCGAAAACCCGCCTACGCGCCCCGCGTCAACGACAGCAAGTCGCGCGCAGGCCCCGTGGGCCGGTGCCCCGTGGGCCAGACGGCGCGCAGGTCACGGGCCAACCGCACCTCCGCGACGGGCACACTCACCAGCCGCCGCCCGGACAACTCCTCCCCCAGCGCCAGCTCACTGAGCACCGCCGGCCCCGCCCCACTCACGGCGGCCGCCTTCACCGCGGTGGTGGACGACAGCTCGATCAGCGGCCGGGCCAGCCCCCCGAGCGCCGCGTCGAGCACCTGCCGCGTCCCCGACCCCTCCTCCCGAAGAATGAGCGGCGTCCGCGACAACTCGGCCGCGGCGAGCGGCGAGCGGCGGCGCGCCCAGGGATGCCCGGGGGCGGTCACCACGATCAGCCGGTCGCGCGCGATGACGGTGGCGTCGAGCCCGGTCGGCACGGTGAGCCCCTCCACGAAGCCGAGGTCGGCGTCCCCGGCGAGGAGCCGCTCGGCGACGGCGGCCGAGTTCCCGGCGCGGAGTGAGACGGCCGTGTCGGGCCGCTGCGCCCGCAGGGCGATCAGCCACCCGGGCAGCAGGTACTCGGCGATCGTCATGCTGGCGGCGACGCGCAGCCGCGAGTCCCGCCGGTCCCGCAGCGCCTGCGCCCCCGCGTCGAACGCCTCGGCCGCGTCCAGCACCCGGCGCGCCCAGTCGGTGACGAGGGAGCCCTCGTGGGTGAGCCGGGACCCGCGCGGCGACCGGTCGACGAGAGCCACGCCGAGCTGGCGTTCCATGGAGCGGATGCGGCTGCTGGCGGCGGGCTGGGTGATCCCCAGTTCGCGTGCGGCGCGCCCGAGACTGCCGAGCCGCGCCACCGCGAGCAGCAGTTCCAGGGCGCCCAGATCGGGCACCCGGTGCGCGATCCCGGGGCCGCCGGGCCGTTCTTCACCGCCATTGCTCATAAAGCCAGCTTATGCCCTCATAGGTAAGTACTCCCTGGTGGGCAGGCCGGACGGGCGCGAGGGTGAGGGCATGGTCACCGCTGCCCAGCCTTTCACCGCCGACCCGGCGCTCACCCCCGTCCGTGCCCCGCGCTCGCCGCGCCCTAAAGGGAACCGGGCCGTCGCCGCGGTCCGCCATCTCGGCCCCAACTGGTACGCCTCGGTGATGGGCACCGCGATCCTGGCGACGGCGGGTGCGGGCCTGCCGGGTGGGGTGCCGGGTCTGCGCACGGCCTGCGCGGTCCTCTGGGCGCTGTCCCTCGCGATCCTCGCGGCACTCCTGGCCGCCCGTGCCGCGCACTGGAGGTACCACCCCGACCAGGCCAGGGCGCATCTCCTGGACCCGGCGACGGCACCGTTCTACGGGTGTCTCGCGATGGCGCTGCTCGCCGTCGGCGGGTCGACCCTGGTGGTGGGGGCGGACTGGATCGGAGCGGGGGCGGCGGTGGCCGTGGACGCGGTCCTGTTCACGGCCGGGACGCTGCTCGGGCTGGCCGCCGCGGTGGCCGTCCCGTATCTGATGGTCGTCCGCCACCGGACCGAGCCCGGGCAGGCGTCCCCGGTGTGGCTGCTGCCGCTCGTCGCCCCGATGGTGTCGGCGGCCGTCGGACCGCTGCTGGTTCCCCGTCTGCCGGCCGGGCAGGCGAGGGAGACGCTGTTCCTCGGGTGTGTCGCGCTGTTCGGGCTGAGCCTGCTGGCGGTGCTCGTCGTGCTGCCGATGGTGTTCGCCCGGCTGGTCACCTCGGGTCCGCTGCCCCTCGCGCTGACACCGACGCTGTTCCTGGTGCTCGGGCCGCTGGGCCAGTCGACGACCGCCGCGGGCAAGTTCGCGGATGCGGCGCCCGGCACGATGGCCGCCCCGTACGACCGGGGTTTCGCGCTCTTCGCCGTCCTCTACGGTGTCCCCGTCATGGGGTTCGCCCTGTTCTGGCTGGCGTTCGCCGTCGCGCTGACCGTGCGGGCCCGCCGCCGGGGCATGGGCTTCGCGATGACCTGGTGGGCGTTCACCTTCCCGCTGGGCACCTGTGTGACCGGCGCGCGGTCCCTCGCTGGCCACACGGGCGTGACCGCCTTCGACGCGCTGGCCGTCGCGCTCTACGTCCTGCTGGTGACGGCGTGGGCGGCGGCCACGGCCGGCACGGTCCGGGGGCTGATCAGCGGCCGGCTGCTCGCAGCGCCTCGCTGAGCAGCTCCGGCGCGCGCGCCATCGAGGGGCCGTACCAGGTCAGCATGCGGCCGTCGACCAGGGCGCAGGGGATGCCCGGGAAGGCCTCGGGGCCGTCGTCGGGGGTGAAGCGGTAGGGCTCGTCGGGCAGCACCACGAGGTCGGGGGCGGCGGCGGTGAGTTCGGGGAGCGGAACGCGCGGGTAGCGGTCCTGGTGGCCGGCGTACGCGTTGTCGACGCCGAGGCGCGCGAGGACGTCACCGGCGAAGGTGTCCCGGCCGAGGACCATCCAGGGGCGCCGCCAGACCGGCACGATCGCCCTTTGGCGGTGCGCCGGGGCGGGCGGCGCCTCCCACGCGGCCTCGGCCTCGTCCAGCCAGCGGGGGCGGGTGCGGGCGCCGCAGGCCCGCAGCACCCGGTCCAGCTCGGACAGGGCGCCGGGCACGTCCCGTACCTCGGTGACCAGCACCTCGATGCCGGCCTGGCGCAGGGCGGTCAGATCGGGCTCCCGGTTCTCCTCCTCGTTGGCGAGGACGAGGTCGGGCGCGAGCCGTACGAGGGCGTCGACATCGGGGTTCTTCGTGCCGCCGATCCGGGTGACGTCGAGGCCCGCAGGATGGGTGCACCAGTCGGTGGCGGCCACCAGGACGCCCGGCAGGGACACCGCCACGGCCTCGGTGAGCGAGGGCACGAGCGACACCACGCGCGGGCCGCCGGGTCCGCGCCGCTCCCCCGGTCCGCGCCGCTCCCCCTCCGCCGGGAGGTCCCCCGCCGCCCCGAGGTCACCCGGCGCCGGGAGATCCCCCGCCACCCGCGCGCCGTCCGCGGCCTCCGGTGCCACCGGTCAGCGCCTGCCGAAGCGGTGCCGGTCCTCCACCGCGTCGATGTGGTCGGCGACCTCCACGACGATCACCCGGGTGTCCGGCACGGTGGCGCGCCAGCGGTGCCGGACCCCGCCGGTCAGGTAGAGCGTGTCGCCGCGGCCCAGGCGATGGGCACGGCCCTCCGCCTCGACCTCCACGGCGCCGTCGCACACGTACATCAACTTGTCGTTGCGGTGCTGGAGTTCGCGGCCCTCGTCGTGGTCGCCGGTGAACTCGGTGGCGTGCAACTGGTGGTGGCCGCGCACCAGGGGCCGCACCTCGGCGTCGGGCGGGAACTCGGCCCCCGCCTCGGCGCGTACGACGTCGACGCTGCACGCCGGGTCGGCCGCGGCGAGGAGTTCGGCGGCGGTGGTGTCGAGGGCTCCGGCGACGCGCTCCAGGGAGCTTCTGCTGGGCCGCGCCCGCTCGTTCTCGACCTGGCTGAGAAAGGGAACCGACAGATCGCTGCGCTCGGCCACGACGGCGAGGGTGAGTCGCAGTGCCCGGCGCCTTCGGCGTACGGCCGCGCCCACGCGCAGCGGCTGGTCTTTGTGGTCGCCCATCGCTCCGGCTCCCTCCCTCGTCTCGTCGGTCCGCGAACCGCCCGGTTTCCGGCCCGCTCCTTCTGCTGACTTGTCTGCACCCTACGCATGTTCGGCAAACCGTTTCATGCACCCGTCACATCCCTGTCACGCGGAGGGAGTGCGAGGGTTACAGTTCGCGCCACACCGGTGTCTTCGCGCCCCCCGGCACCCGGTTCCCGTCGGCGCCACGGACCGGCCGGCCGGGACTGGGAGTCCCCTGGCCCGGGCCGGTCCGCCACGCTCCGGCGAGGCGAAGTCCCTTGACGCGCAAGGCTTTTGGCGGTCCGCGCGGATCGACGGACGTGACCCGGCCCTCGGACACGGTTGTCCGGATCTCTTCTCATACGCCCGTACGTGCCCGGCGCGGCCGTCGCCCGCGTGTGCGGACCGGCGACCGGTGGAGGCCGGCCGGGCGCCCGGAGACGAAGGGCCGCCGGTCGCGGAAAGGCCCCGAGGGGTGGTCCCCGCCCCACGGGTCAAGACCCGTACGACGAGGACCACCCCTCGGGGTGAAGCCCTCCGCCACCCCTCGGGGTGAACCGGCCGGCCGCTACTGCGGGGTCATGCGCTGCACCATGTCCGGGTGCTCCTTGATCCACGCGGCCACGGCGTCCTCCTCGTGCCCCTGCCCGCGCTGCTTGATCTCGCTCTCCAGGCTGCCGAGTTCGGCCTCGCTCATCTTGAAGTTCCTGATCCACTCGGTGAGCTTCGGGTACCGGCCCGGGAACGTCTTGCTGGAGATGGTGCGGATCGTGTTGCCCTCACCGAACAGCTTCTTGTCGTCGCCCAGCTTGGTCAGCTTGTACTCGCTGTAGGCCCAGTGCGGCGACCACAGGACGACCGCGATCGGCTCCTTCTTGGCGTACGCGCGCTTCAGCTCGGCCAGCATCGCGGGCGTCGAACCGTCCACGACCTTGTACTCCTTGTCGAGCCCGTAGCCGGGGAGCACCTTCTTCTTCAGGAGGTTCATCTCACCGGTGCCCGGCTCGATCCCGATGATCTTTCCGCCGAAGGTCTTCGACTTGCCCTTGAGGTCGGCGAGGGACTTGACGTCCTTCACGTACGAGGGGACCGCGATCTCCAGGGAGGTCGGCTTGTACCAGGTGCCGAGGTCCTTCAGGTCGTTCTTGTGCTTGTCCCAGTAGTTGGACTGGGCGTACGGCAGCCAGGCGTCGAAGTTGAGGTCGAGGTCACCGGAGGCGAGACCGGTGTAGACCGGGCCGACGTCCATCTGCTTGAGGTTGAGCGTGTAGCCGCGCCGGGCCAGCACGTTCTTCCAGAGGTAGGTGACGGCGACGTCCTCGTCCCAGGGGAACCAGGCGACGTCCAGCGCCCGCTTGGCCTCGGCCGGGGCGGCGGCGGAGGCGCCCTTGACCGGGGCCAGCTTGTCCACGACGCCGGGGTTCTTCTTCAGCCAGGCGCGCACCGCGTCCTGCTGCTTGCCCTTGCCGACCTTGTTGATCTCGGCTTCGAGGTCGGTGAGCTGCTTCTCGGTCATCTTGAAGTTCTTCAGCCACCCGCCGACGACCGGGTTGTCCTGCGCGAAGCCCTTGCGGGACAGCGTGTGCACACCGTCGCCCTTGCCCCAGGCGCCCTTCGGGTCCTTGAGCTTCTTGAGCTTGTAGTCGCTGTAGGCCCAGTGCGGCGACCAGAGGGTGGCGACGATCGGCTGCTGCTTGGCGTACGCGCGCTTCAGCTCGGCCAGCATCGCCGGCGTGGAGCTGTCGACGACCTTGTACTCCTTGTCGAGCCCGTACTCCTTGAGGACCTTGCTCTTGAGCAGGCCCATCATTCCGGCGCTGGACTCGATGCCGGTGATCTTGCCCCCGAAGGTGCCGGCCTTTCCCTTGAGGTCGTCCAGGGAGTCGATGCCCTTCATATAGGCGGGCACCGACAGCTCCAGGGAGGTCGGGCCGTACCAGGAGCCCAGGTCGTCCAGCTGCTTGCCGTACTTCTTCCAGTACTGCGCGTGCGTGGTCGGCAGCCAGGAGTCGGTCTCGAAGTCGACGTCGCCCTGCGCGAGCGAGGTGTAGAGCGGGCCGGCGTCGAACTGCTTGACGTCGACCTGGTAGCCGCGCTCCTCCAGGATCTCCTTCCAGAGGAAGGTGGAGGCGACACCCTCGTCCCAGGGGATGTAGCCGATGGTGACCTTCTTGCCCTGGCCGACGTTCTCGGCGTCGGCCGCGGTCGACGGGGAACCCGCGCCGCCGAAGACGCCCATGCCGCCCGCGACCAGGGCGAGGACGACGACACCCACCATGGCGACGACGGGACGGGGGCGGTACGACCAGATCTTCAGGCCTTGCGCGGCGCGCAGCTTGGCGGCGGCGCGGCGGCCGAGCGGGGACACCTGGGTGCCGAGCGCGCTGGTCATGCGGTCGAGGTAGATGGCGAGGATGACGATGGCGACGCCCGCCTCGGAGCCGAGGCCCACGTTGAGCTGGCCGATGGCCTCGTTGACGTCGCCGCCGAGTCCGCCGGTGCCGACCATGCCGGCGATGGCGGCCATGGACAGGCCCAGCATGATGACCTGGTTGACGCCCGCCATGACGGTGGGCAGCGCCAGCGGGAGCTGGATGCGCAGCAGGGTGTCGCGCGGGGAGGTGCCGAACGCGTCGGCGGCCTCGACCAGTTCCTTGTCGACCTGGCGGATGCCCAGTTCGGTCATGCGGACGCCGGGGGCCAGCGCGAAGATCAGGGTGGCGACGATGCCGGCGGGGGCGCCGGTGCCGAAGAACAGGATGGCCGGGATGAGGTAGATCATCGCGGGCAGCGTCTGCATGAAGTCGAGGACGGGGCGCACGATGCCACTGACCCGGTCGGAGCGGGCGGCCCAGATGCCGACGGGCACCGAGACGACGAGCGCGATGAGCGTCGCGACGAGGACCAGGGAGAGGGTCACCATCGCGTCGTCCCACAGTTCGAGGGAGTCGATGAAGGCGAAGCCCACGAAGGTGAGGACACCGGCGGAGGTGCCGCGCAGCCAGAACGCGATCACGGCGAAGATGCCGGCGAGCAGGAGCGGCTGGGGGGCCTGGAGGACGGCGTTGATGCCGTCGTAGGTGCCGGAGAAGACGGTCTTGAGGAAGTCGAAGAGCCACGCCATGTGGTTCAGCAGCCAGTCGACCGCGTCGTTGACCCAGTCGCCGAAGGGGATCCTAGGCACCGGCCGTCACCTCCTCGCCACGCGGGCTCGGACACTGCTCGGGCGTGCCCTGTTCGTCGCCGAGGAAGCCGACCAGACGCTGCCGGGGGACGGCGCCGACGAGGGTGCCGTCCGAGTCGACGACGGCGACGGGGTGGGAGAGCCGGGCGCTGATCGCGCAGAGGTCCACGAAGGAGGTGTCCGGGGTGGCGGTCTCGCAGTCGCAGTCGGCCTCGTCGCCGCGTATCGCGGTGTCCATGACGGCGCCCGCGGTCAGCACCCGCGAGCGGTCGACGTCCTGGGTGAAGGAGGCCACGTAGTCGTCGGCGGGCCGGACGAGGATGTCCTCGGCGCTGCCGATCTGGACGATCCGGCCGTCGCGCATGACGGCGATCCGGTCGCCGAGGCGCATGGCCTCGTTGAGGTCGTGGGTGATGAAGACGATGGTCTTCTTCAGCTTCTTCTGGAGTTCGATGAGCTGGTCCTGCATGTCGCGGCGGATCAGCGGGTCGAGGGCGCTGAACGACTCGTCCATGAGCAGCAGGTCGGCGTCCGTGGCGAGCGCGCGGGCCAGGCCCACGCGCTGCTGCATACCGCCGGACAGTTCGTCGGGCCAGGACTTCTCCCAGCCGGCGAGCCCGGCCAGTTCCAGGGCCTTGGTGGCCCGCTCCTTGCGCTCGGCCGCCGGGACGCCCTGGACCTCCAGGCCGTAGGCGGCGTTCTCCAGCACGCTGCGGTGCGGGAACAGCGCGAAGTGCTGGAAGACCATGCTGATCTTGCGGGAGCGGACCTCGCGCAGCTCGCGGGCGCTCAGGGCGGTGAGGTCCTGTCCGTCGAAGCGCACGTGTCCGGACGTGGGCTCCAGCAGTCCGTTGAGCATGCGCAGCAGCGTGGACTTGCCGGATCCGGACAGGCCCATGACGACGAAGATCTGGCCCGGCTCCACCGTGAACGACGCGTCGATCACGGCGGCTGTGGTGCCGTCGGCGCGCAGTTCCTCACGGTCGACTCCGTCACGGAGCCGCTCCACGGCCGCTTCTGGTCGTCTGCCGAACACCTTGTACAGATGGTCGGCCTCAAGCCTGGATGACACGTGGTGCCTCTCGGTCGGACAGGGGAACGGGCTGAACGAACGCCCACGCCGTTCCCGACAACTGGTGACGGTTGAATGCACAACCGGCTTCGTTCAGAGGCGGCGCCTGCCCACACTTACCCGGAGCAAACACAGGAGTGGTCCAGGTCACTGTCAGTGGCGTACGGCATGATGCGGACCGTGACACAGCAGACTCGACGACTCATGCTCCTCGACACCGCCTCGCTGTACTTCCGCGCCTACTTCGGCGTCCCGGAATCCGTGCGCGCCCCGGACGGCACGCCGGTGAACGCGGTGCGCGGCCTGCTGGAGTTCATCGACCGCCTGGTCAAGGACCACCGCCCGGACGATCTGGTGGCCTGTATGGACGCGGACTGGCGGCCGCGGTGGCGGGTCGACCTGATCCCGTCGTACAAGGCGCACCGGGTGGCGGCCGAGACCGAGACGGGCCCGGACGAGGAGGAGGTGCCGGACACGCTCTCGCCGCAGGTGCCCGTCATCGAGGCCGTGCTGGACGCGCTGGGCATCGCCCGGGTGGGCGTCGCCGGATACGAGGCCGACGACGTGATCGGCACGTTCACCGGCCACGCCACCGGCCCGGTCGACATCGTCACCGGTGACCGCGACCTTTACCAGCTAGTGGACGACCGGCGGGGGGTGCGCGTCCTGTATCCCCTGAAGGGCGTCGGCACGCTCCAGGTCACGGACGAGTCCTGGCTGCGCGAGAAGTACGGCGTGGACGGCCCGGGGTACGCGGATCTGGCGCTGCTGCGCGGCGACCCGAGCGACGGGCTGCCCGGTGTGCCCGGGATCGGGGAGAAGACGGCGGCCAAGCTGCTCGCCGAGTTCGGCGACCTGGCCGGGATCATGGCCGCGCTCGACGACCCGAAGGCAAAGCTGACCCCTTCCCAGCGCAAACGCCTGCACGAGTCGCGCCCGTATGTCGCCGTGGCGCCTACGGTGGTGAAGGTCGCCGGTGACGTCCCCCTCCCCGAGGTGGACACGGCGCTGCCCCATGCCCCGCGCGACCCCGCCGCGCTGGACGGACTCGCGGCGCGCTGGGGACTCGGCGGCTCACTGCACCGACTCCTCGTCACACTGGAGACATAGCAGAACCCTTCCGGCATAACTGGTACCGCTCACGCATAGGTGGCAGCGAGGAAGGAGTGCTAACTTAGGTAAGCCTAACTATGTTGACCAGGAGGCAGTCATGGCAGAGCGCCAGGATCGCAAGCCCAGGAAGCCGCACTCCGCGACGGTCGTCCGCACCGAGCGGCTGACCCCGCACATGCAGCGGGTCGTACTGGGCGGCGAGGGCCTCGCCGACTTCGCCACGGGGTCCAGCACGGACCACTACGTGAAGTTGCTGTTCGGCACGCCGGGCGTCACCTACCCGGAGCCCTTCGACGTGCAGCGCATCCGCGAGGAGTTCCCGCGCGAGCAGTGGCCGGTGACCCGCACCTACACCGTGCGCGCCTGGGACCCCGAGGCGCGCGAGCTGACGCTGGACTTCGTGGTGCACGGGGACGAGGGCCTCGCCGGGCCCTGGGCGCTGCGGGTACAGCCGGGCGAGGTCGTCCGGTTCATGGGCCCCGGCGGCGCCTACGCCCCCGACACCGAGGCCGACTGGCATCTGCTCGCCGGTGACGAGAGCGCGCTGCCGGCCATCGCCGCCGCCCTGGAGTCGCTGCCCGACGGAGCCGTCGTGCGCGCCTTCGTGGAGGTCTCGGGCCCCGAGGAGGAGCAGAAGATCGACTCCGACGCGGAGGTCGTCTGGCTGCACCGCGGGGACCGCCCGGTCGGCGCCGCGCTGGTGGAGGCCGTACGCGGCCTGGACTTCCCGGCGGGCCGGGTGCACGCCTTCGTCCACGGCGAGGCGGGCTTCGTCAAGGAGCTGCGCAAGCTGCTCCGCGTCGAACGTCAGATCCCCCGCGACGACCTGTCCATCTCCGGCTACTGGCGCCTCGGTCACAACGAGGACGGCTGGCAGGCCTCCAAGCGCGAGTGGAACGCCCAGGTCGAGGCGGAGCAGGAGGTGCCGGCTTCGGCCTGACGCCCGATCACGCCGAGGGTCCGCCGAGGGCGCGGGGCAGCCCCGGACGCCCCGGACGCCCCGGACACCCCGGACACCCCGGACACCCCGGCGGGCATCCCACCACCCAGCAGGACCGGCAGGACCGGCAGGACCGGCAACATCAGCAACTTCAGCAACTTCAGCAACTTCAGTTCACCGGCACCAAGAGGCGGCCACCGCGACGCGGGCCGCCTCTTGGCGTATGCGCGCGAACCGGGCGGGCGCCCGCGCGGGCAGGCCGGTTCGCCGGGTCGGCGCCCGCGCGGGACAGTCGAGTCGGCCAGGCCGGCACCTGTGCGGGGCAGGGAACTCGCCCGTGCGCCCCGCCGTTGCGGACCGCCCGGGCGCGACGGCGAGAACCCCCGGCGCCCCGCGGCCAGCAGCCCCGTGAGGACTTCGGCCCGTTGTCGACACGGACGCGTCACGCGAGCGAAACAGGGCCTCCCTAATTTCTGTCACCCGACAGGAATCCCGTTCGCCCTCCGCGCCGAAGGCAGGTGCCGCCCGTGACCACCACCGCTCCCTCCGACGTACGCCCCGATCCGCCGCAGTCCCCCGACGACCGCTCGCTGAGCGCGTTCGGCTACCGCCAGGAGCTGCACCGCAGTCTCGGCCGGTACGCGTCCTTCGCCGCCGGGTTCTCCTTCATCTCCGTACTGACGACCGTCTTCCAGTTCTTCGCGTTCGGCTACGCCTTCGGCGGTCCCGTCTTCTTCTGGACCTGGCCGGCAGTCCTGACCGGACAGCTCGCCGTCGCCGCCTGTTTCGCCGAACTGGCCGCCCGCTATCCGATCTCCGGGGCGATCTACCAGTGGTCCTCGCGCCTGTCGAACCTCTCCTTCGGCTGGTTCGCCGGCTGGATCATGGTGATCGGGCAGGTCGTGGTGGTCGCCGCGGCGGCGCTCGCGCTCCAGATGGTGCTGCCCGCCATCTGGTCCGGCTTCCAGTTCGTCGGCGACGATCCCGCCCCGACCAGTGCGGACGGCGCGGCCAACGCGGCCGTCCTCGGCGTGGTCCTGCTCGTGCTCACCACGCTGGTCAACGTCCTCGACAACCGCGTGATGTCCACGGTCAACCGCGTCGGCGTGACCGCCGAGATCATCGGCGCGGTCCTGATCATCGTGCTGCTGTTCACCCACTCCGAGCGCTCCCCCGGCATCACCTTGCACACCGGCGCGGGCGGTACGGGCCTGCTCGGGGCGCTGATGGTGGGCTCGTTCGCGGCGGCGTACGTGATGATCGGTTTCGACAGCGCCGGTGAGATGAGCGAGGAGACCCACAACCCCCGCCGTACCGCGCCCCGTACGATCCTCATCGCCCTCGGCGGCGCCGGACTGCTCGCCGGGCTGCTGGTGCTCGGCGGGCTGCTCGCCGCGCCGAGCCTGACCGACGGACGCCTCGGCGTCGACGGCCTGAGCTACGTCCTCACCAGCAGCCTCGGTGACGGCGTCGGGCGCGCCCTGCTCGCCGATGTCGTGGTGGCCGTCACGGTGGCCACCCTGGCGATCCAGACAGCCGCCTGCCGGATGCTCTTCTCGATGGCGCGCGACCGGCAGCTCCCCTTCTCCGGCCGGCTCGCGAAGGTCAACCCGCGCACCGGCATGCCGAGCGCCCCGGCCGTGGTCGTCGGCCTGCTCGCCGCCGCGCTGCTGCTCCTGAACTTCGCCTCCCCGGACGCCTTCCTCGCCATCGGCACCACCTGCATCGTGATGCTGTATCTCGCGTACGCGATGGTGACCGGGCCGCTGCTGGTGCGCAGGCTGCGCGGGCGGTTCACCCCCGAGGGCACCGACGAGACGGGCGCCCCGCTGTTCTCGCTCGGCCGCTGGGGCGTGCCGGTCAACGCGCTCGCGCTCGTCTACGGCCTCTGCATGAGCGTCAACCTCGCGTGGCCGCGCGCCGCGGTGTACGACCCGGCGGGCGGGCACTGGTACTTCCAGTGGTTCACCCTGCTCTTCCTCGGCGCGACCCTGGTGGCGGGCGCCGCCTACCGGGCGTACCGCGCACGGACGGCGGCCAAGGCTCCCGACCCGGCGGGGGCCTCGTACGCTTGACCAGGTGAGACGCAAGCCCCGGATCCCGCCCTCTCCCCTCCCGCAGCGCCACGGGGTCGACCCCGTGCGGATCAGGCTGCCGCGGGAGGGGAGCTGGGCGACCGTGCGAGAGCATCTGGTGGCGCGGCTCGCGGCCGGGGACGGGGTCGTGGACGCGATGCTCGGCGAGGGCCTGTTCGTCGGGGAGGACGGGCGGGCGGTCACGGCCGAAACGGCGTACGCGCCGGGGATGTTCGTGTGGTTCCACCGGGAGCTGCCGGACGAGGAGCGGGTGCCGTTCGCGCTGGACGTGGTGTACCGCGACGAGCACATCGTCGTCGCCGACAAGCCGCACTTCCTCGCCACCACCCCGCGCGGCAGCCATGTGGCCGAGACCGCCCTCGCGAGACTGCGCCGGGAGCTGGAGCTGCCGGAACTGGGCGCCGCGCACCGGCTGGACCGGCTGACCGCCGGTCTCGTGCTGTTCACCGTGCGGCCGGCGGAGCGCGGGGCGTACCAGTCGCTGTTCCGGGACCGGCTGATCGCCAAGGAGTACGAGGCCATCGCCCCGTACGATCCGGGGCTCGTCCTCCCGCGCACGGTCCGCAGCCGCATCCTCAAGGAGCGCGGTGTGATGGCCGCGCGCGAGGTGGCGGGTGAGCCGAACGCGGTCACCCGGGTGGAGCTGGTGGAGCAGCGGCGCGGACTCGGCCGCTACCGGCTCACGCCGAGCACCGGTCAGACCCATCAACTCCGCGTCCACATGAGCACGTTGGGGGTGCCGCTGCTCGGCGATCCGCTCTACCCGGAGGTGACCGGGCCGGTGCCGGCCGGTGACTTCCGGCGTCCGCTGCAACTGCTGGCGCGCGTCCTGGAGTTCACCGACCCGGTCACCGGGCTGGCCCACCGGTTCGTCAGCGGGCGGGAGTTGACGGCGTGGGATGCGCCCGACGTCTGGTAGGCGTGAGCCGTGCCCGACGCCTGGTAAGCGTGGGCGCCCCCGACGTGTGGTCGGCGTGGCCGTCACAGGATCAGTAGCCGCGCCACCAGCGCACCAGGCGCTGCCAGGCGCCGAGCCGGTGGGCGGGCTCGGGTTCCGAGGCCGGCGGGGCGGGCGCCGGGGCCGGGGCGGGTGCGGTCTGGGCCGGTGCCTCGCTGGTGACCTGCCAGGGGGGCCGCTGGACGGGCAGCGGCCGGATCGCGGGCCGCTGGGCGACATCCTGCGGGGGCCGGGGCTCGAAGCGGACCGGCAGCTCCACGAGGTGGCGGGCCGACATGGACCCGCGCCAGCGCAACTCGCTCTCGGGGCAGTCGAGTTCGATATCGGGCAGGCGCAGCAGCAGCGCGTCGACGCCGACGTCGGCGATGGCACGGCCGATGTCCTGGCCGGGGCACTCGTGGGGCCCGCCGCCGAAGGCGAGGTGGGAGCGGTTGCCCTGCATGCTGGCGGCCAGGTCGGGGCGGACCCGGGGGTCGACGTTGCCCGGCGCGATACCGAAGAGGAGCCCGTCGCCCTTGCGGATGCGCTGTCCGCCCAGCTCGGTGTCCTGCTTGGCGAAGTAGCCGAGGACGGCGCTGAACGGCGGCTCGTTCCACAGCGACTGCTCGACCGCCTCCGGGACGGTCATCTGCCCGCCGTTGAGCTGGGCGCGGAAGCGCGGGTCGGTGAGGACCATGCGCAGCACGTTGGCGATGAGGTTGGCGGTGGTCTCGTAGGCGGCGAGGAGGACCAGCCGCAGGTGCTGGGCCACCTCGTCGTCGGTGAGCCGGGCGGGGTGGTTGATGAGGTGGCTGGCGAAGTCGTCCTCGGGCTGGGCGCGGCGCCGCGCGGTGTGCTGGGTGAGCACGCTCATCACGTACTCGTTGCTGGCGATGGCGGTCTCGGTGCCCTTGAGGAGGTCGCGGGTGGCGTGCACCATGCGGTCGTTGTACTCCTCGGGCATGCCGATGATCCCGCAGAGCACGGCCATCGGCAGGTGCTCGGTGAACTGTGCGACCAGGTCGGCCTCGCCGGTCTCGCAGAACTCGTTGACCAGGCGCTGGCTGGCACGGTTGATGTGGCGCCGCAGGCTGCGGAAGTCGATGGTCGACATGGCGCCGGTGACCGCGCCGCGCAGCCGCAGGTGTTCGTCGCCCTCGACGTGGGAGCAGATGGGCTGCCAGGCGATGTGCGGGGCCAGCGGGTGGTCGTCGCCGGCCGTGCCGTCCTGGACGGCGGTCCACAGCCGGCTGTCGCGGGCGAAGTGCGAGGGGGTGCTGACCATGTGCAGGTTCTCGCCGTGCCCGAGGACGACCCAGATCGGCACGTCGTTGTGGAGCAGCACCGGGGCGACGGCGCCGTGCTCGGCGCGGAGCTTCTCGTACAGGGCGCCCAGGTCCTCCGCCTCGGGGCCGTACAGACGGCGCAGTCCGCCGGGGCCGGTGCCGTGGGCGGGGCAGCCGGGCGGGGGTCCGAGCGTGGGGTCTTCCGTGCCGGTCAGGGCGTGTGATTCAGGCGTCACGGTGATCGCTCCGAAGCTGAAAGGTGAGCTTTTGAAGGGCAGTTGGCGTGCGGTGCCGTCGCCGTGCGGGACTCAGGCGGTCGTGGAGGTCATCGCCAGCGAGTGCAGGAACCGCATAAGGGTCATCAGGGTGTCCCGGCTGGAGGCCCTGCGCCGGGCGTCGCACTTGATGATCGGGATCTCCTCGGGCAGGTCGAGCGCGGCCCGCAGGTCCTCGACGGGGTAGCGCGGCGCGTCGGGGAAGTCGTTTATGGCGACGACGAACGGCACGCCGCGTTCCTCCAGGCGGCCGATGACGTCGAAGCTGACCTCCAGACGGCGGGTGTCGATCAGCACGACGGCGCCGAGGGCTCCTTCGAACAGGCCGTTCCACAGGAACCAGAAGCGTTCCTGGCCGGGGGTGCCGAAGAGGTAGAGCACCAGTTGGTCGGTGATCGAGATCCGGCCGAAGTCCATGGCCACGGTGGTGGCCGTCTTGGTCTCGGACCCGTAGTTGTCGTCGATTCCGATGCCGGCCTGCGTCATGGTCTCCTCGGTCGTCAGCGGTTTGATCTCGCTGACGGAGCCCACCATGGTCGTCTTGCCGACTCCGAAGCCGCCCACGATCACGATCTTGACCGCCGCCTGGGTGGTGTGCGGGAGGTGGTCCTCGGCGCGAGGGCCCGTGATGGTGTCAGAGCTTTTGAAGTCCATGCATCACCGCTTCGAGGAGGGAACGGTCGGGCAGCGCCTGACGGACGATCGGGGCGCGTGCCGAGACCAGTTCGGCCGCCAGCAGCTCGGTGAGCAGGACGGTCACCACGCTGAACGGCAGGTTGAGATAGGCCGAGAGTTCGGCCACGGACAGAGGGGCCCGGCACAGCCGCAGCACGACGGACTGCTCCGGCTTGGTGGCGGGAGGCGGTGACTCGGCGCGCGCCACGATCAGCGTGACGAGGTCGAGTTCGGCCCGGTCGCCGCCCTCGGTCCCGCCCGTGAGCACGTAGAGGCGCTCGGGGTTCTTCGGCTTGCCCTCGCCGTCCTCCCCCTCGGGGCTCTCCGGGCCCGCGAGGGGGACGTCGGTCGTGACGGGGCCGGGCACCCCTTCCTGGCGACTGCGCCGGCGGCGTTGCGGAGGAGTCATACGGTCTGCCCGTTGCGCCGCGGCGGGCTGGTCAGGTGGGCGCCGATGCGGACGACGAGGTCGCGCATGCGGTTGCTCATCAGGCCGGGTTCGGCGGTCTGGTTGGCGAGGACGGCGAGGTAGGCGTTGGGTCCCGCCGACATCAGGTAGAAGTAGCCGCCGTTGACCTCGATGATCACCATGCGCATCCGGCCGTCGCTGGCGGGGATCTCGCCCGCGACGGCTCCGGCGAGGCTCTGCAGGCCGGCGCAGGCCGCGGCGACGCGGTCGGCGGCGTCCGGGTCGCCGCCGTAGCGGGCGATGCGCAGGCCGTCGGCGGAGAGCACCACGATCTGCTGGATGCCGGGCACGCCGTCGGCGAGGTCCTTGAGCATCCAGTCGAAGTTCGCTCGCTGCTGGATCACTTGAGGTCCCCTTCGTCGTCGCCCTCGGCAGGGGCCGGCTGGTTGTCCGTGCTGAGCGCGGTCGGGTCCGGGTCGCCCTTGAGGCCGTTCATGAACGCCTCGACCCACAGGCCGGGTTCGGGTTCCTTCTCCTCCGGTTCGGGTGCGGGCGGGGGCGACCACACGGACGGCGTGCCCGCGGCCTCGGCGGCCTCCAGCGCCCTCGCCTCGGCGATCCGCTGGCTGAGCGGGACCTTGACCCTGCTGCGGCGCTGCGGCAGGCCGTTCGGCGTCCACTCGGTGACGACCGGGACGTCGTCCTCACGGGGGTCACGGGTGTCACCCGGGTGGCGGGTGTCACCGGGGTGCCGGGTGTCACCGGGGTGCCGGGCGGTGCGGGGGTCGAGCGGGTCGCCGCCCGACGAGGGGACGCGGGGGCCGGTGGTGGGCCGGCGCTTCTTGGGCTTGCGGGCCGGGCCCTCGACGCCGCCGTTGTCGATGCCCGTGACGGCGGCGGCTCCGATGCCGTGCGCGAGACCGGGCGCGAAGTCGGTGGTCAGCATGGAGCGCGGGGCGACGAGCACGGCGCGGACGCCGCCGTACGCGGACTGCCGCAGGGAGACCTGCATGCCGTACATCTCCGCGAGTCGGCCGACGACGGCCATGCCGAGCCGGGGTGCCTGGCCCATGACGGTCGGGTCGACGCCCGCCGCGGCCAGCCGGAGCAGTTCCTCGATCTTGCCGCGGGCCTCGTCGCTGAAGCTGACGCCGCCGTCCTCGATCTCGATGGCGATGCCGGTCTGCACCTCGATCGCGGTGACGTGCACCTTGGTGTGCGGGGGCGAGTAGCGGGTGGCGTTGTCGAGGAGTTCGGCCAGGGCGTGGATGATCGGTTCGACGGAGATGCCGTTGACGGCCACGTCGACGATGTTGTGCAGCTCGATGCGCCGGTACTCGAGGATGCGGGACATCGCGCCGCGCAGCACGCTGAACAGCGGTACGGGCTCGGGCCACTGGCGCCCCGGGCGGCCGCCGCCGAGCACGGCGATGGAGTCGGCGAGGCGGCCGATGAGCGCGGTGCCGTGGTCGATGCGCAGCAGGTCGTCGAAGACCTCGGGGTTGCGCCCGTGGTCCTCCTCCATCTCGCGGAGTTCGTTGTTCTGCTGGTGGACGATGGCCTGCACGCGCCGGGCGATGTTGACGAAGGAGCGCTGCGCGGCGTCGCGCATCGCCTCCTCGGTGTCGACGATCTTCAGCAGTTTCTTCAGCAGGTCCTTCTGGGACTGCGGGAGTTCGCGGTGGTCGGGGTCGTCGCGGCCCAGGGTGCGCACCACGTCGGACGGGGAGTACCCCTCGTGCAGCCGGTCGAGGGCGTACGGGACGATCACCTCGGTGAAGTGCACGATCTCCTGGTCGTGCGCGGCGATGCGCTGTTCCAGGTGGGCGGTGCGGCGCGTCAGGTCGGCGCGCAGGTCCCGGGCGACGCGGCCGCGGCGGACGGCCTCGCCGCCGGTCGCGATGACCAGCAGGGTGGCGAAGCCGCCGCACAGGGCGACGGCGAAGCGGGCGGGCTCGGTCACCAGCGCGACGGCGGCGCCGGTGGCCACGGCCATCAGTATCGCGGGCAGCAACAGCACCCGTGCGTAGGGAAGTTCACGGCCACCGGGAGGCGATTGAACACTCACCATGTATGCCCTCTGAGACAGGTCGGCTGGGGGGTGGGGGACGTTTGTGGGGGTATCGGCAGGGATCGGCATGGGCCAAACGGAATCTTCGGAACTTTTGGGAACAAGCGCACGAATGCATCTCAACTCGGTGCGCTGCGGGCGAGCTTAGTCCGACCGGATCATCGCCGTGTCATATTCGGCAACCACCTGAAATCGCCCGCGCGACTGGAGTACCCTCAGCCCCATTTGCACGCTGAGCCTCCATTCGCACACGGTGCGTGACCGCGTACGGGCATACGAAAGCCGCAGCTCACAGGGGTGACCGGGGGCCGGAGCCTCAGAGTCCGGCGATGCGCAGCGCCGCGTCGGCGGTGGCCTCGGCGAAGGCGGAGACGGGGCGCTCCGGGTCGGAGCGGCGCACCAGGATGACCCCCTCGATCAGCCCGAACACCAGGTCCGTCCGCAGGTCCAGCTCGCTCTTGGCGAGGGCGCCGCCCGCCGGGGTCGCCGCCAGCAACTGGCGGTAGGTGTCCTTGAGTTCGGCGCGCACGGCATG
This sequence comes from Streptomyces sp. NPDC007084, assembly GCF_040703595.1. NCBI lineage: Bacteria > Bacillati > Actinomycetota > Actinomycetes > Kitasatosporales > Streptomycetaceae > Streptomyces > Streptomyces sp. NPDC007084. The sequence continues at coordinate 176,465 of NZ_JBEYFY010000007.1, read as the reverse complement.
GAACCCGGCGAAGCGTTCGGCGCGCACCTCGGGCAGCAGATACAGGCCGCCCAGGTTGTGCGGTCCGCCGCACAGCAGCTCCACGTCCGAGCGGCACAGCTCCCACAGCCGGCTCCGGGCGGGCGCCGCGTCGTCGGCGAGGAGCCGCCGGGCGAGGGCCAGCGAGGGGGTGACCGTCGACTCCAGGAGTTCGGCGAGGAGTTCCTCCTTGCCCGACACGTAGTGATACATGGAGGCCTGGCGCATGCCCGCCCGCTCCGCGACGGCGCGGGTGGTGGTGGCGGCGTACCCCCGGGTGGTGAACAACTCGGCCGCCGCGTCGAGCAGTTCGGCGCGCGGCGTGAGGCCGCTGTCCGGCCGCTGCGCGGCGCGCGGCCTGCCGACCCGTCGTCCGCCGTCCGTTCCCATACGTTCGATCCTCGCACACACGGCACCCGCCGGCCGGGCGCCGGGACGCGGGCACCCACCGGCCGGGCGCCGGGACGCGGGACGTACACCGGCCGGTCGGCCGGGACGGGGCTGCGCGCACCAGCCCCGCACTCGGGGACGCGGACGCGCGCCCCGGGCCGGGCGCCGCGGCGCGGACACGTACACCGCCCCGGCGCCGGAACGCGGACGCCCGGCCTCGCCCCGGGCCCGCCGTCCGCCGGCGTCCGCGCACCCGCCGCCCGTGAGGGACCGGTAACGGGGCGGCAACACACGGGACATGGCGCCGACCCACCCCGCGCCTAATTTCTGTCGGGCGACAGAAACGACCCAGGAGCCGGAGGCCCGCGATGGCGACAGCGACCACGCACGGAGCACGCGACCACGCCCGCGCCCAGGAGGGAACCGGCGCCGAGGCCATGCCCGTGGTGCCCGCGGACGCCTGGCCGGCGCCGCCCTGCGAGGCGGGCCATCTGGTGTGGGCGGAGACCGTGGCGGGCGGCAACTACACGCACAAGGTGCTGGCCAGGGGCACGGAACTGCGGCTGACCGACCTGGCGGGCGACGCCTGCGCCCATCTGCTGCTCTACGTCGCGGACCGCCCGTGGGAGCGGCTGAACGTCGCGGACACGGTCAAGGTCCAGTGGAACGCCTACCTGGGCGAGGGCCGACTCCTGCTCTCCGACCAGGGCCGCGTCCTGGCCTCGGTGGTCAGCGACTCCTCCGGCCGGCACGACGCCCTGTGCGGCACCTCCACCCTCGTACGCAACACGGCCCGCTACGGGGACGGTACGCCGCAGTCCGCGTCCCCGGCCGGACGCGAGCTGTTCACGCTGGCCGCCGCCAAGAACGGGCTCGCCCCACGTGATCTGCCCCCGTCGCTCTCCTTCTTCCAGGGCGTCGAGGTACGCGAGGACGGCTCGCTGGACTTCACCGGCTCGGCGGGCCCCGGCGGCAGCGTCACCCTGCGCGCCGAACAGGACGTCACCGTGCTCATCGCCAACGTGCCCCACCCGGCCGACCCGCGCCCCGCGTACACGTGCACCCCGCTGGAGGTGCTGGCCTGGCGCGCCGGGCCGACCTCCGCGGGCGACCCGCTGTGGGAGGCCACCCCCGAGGGCCGCCGCGCCTTCCTCAACACCGCCGAGTTTCTTGCCACGAGGGGGCTCGCATGACCCACGTCACCGTCCCGGCCCGGGCCGCCTGGTCGGCAATCGTCCGCGCCGGTGAGACGCTCACCGTCACCGACCTGCACGGCAACCAGGCCGTCGACTTCCTGGTGTACGACGCCGGGGACACGTCCGTCCGCTACAGCGCGCCCGACACCATCCAGGCGCAGGGGAACATCTTCCTGACGACCGGCAGTGTGCTGATGTCGAACGAACACACCCCGCTGATGACCGTCACCGAGGACGAGGTGGGCCGGCACGACACGGTCGGCGGTGCCTGCTCCAAGGAGTCCAACACCCTGCGGTACGGGCACCACACCTGGTCGCAGCACGCCTGCGTGGACAACTTCCTCGCCGAGGGCGCCCGTTACGGCCTCGGCAAGCGCGACCTGGTCTCGAACATCAACTGGTACATGAACGTGCCGGTCGAGAAGGACGGCACCCTCGGCATCGTGGACGGCATCTCCGCCCCCGGGCTGCGGCTGACGCTGCGCGCCGAGCGCGACGTCCTCGTGCTGGTGTCCAACTGCCCCCAGATCAACAACCCGTGCAACGGCTTCGAACCGACCGCGGTCGCCATGTCGATCGGAGCGTCCGCATGACCTTCGACACCCTGCTGATCGCCAACCGCGGCGAGATCGCCGTCCGGATCATCCGCACCGCCCGCGAACTCGGCCTGCGTACGGTCGCCGTGTACTCCGACGCCGACCGCGCCGCCCCGCACGTCCGGCTCGCCGACCAGGCCGTACGCCTGGGCCCCGCGCCCGCCAAGGAGTCCTACCTCGACGCCGACCTGGTCCTGAAGGCGGCCAAGGACAGCGGGGCCGGGGCGATCCATCCCGGGTACGGGTTCCTGTCCGAGGACGCGGCGTTCGCCCGGCGCTGCGAGGACGCCGGGATCGTGTTCGTCGGGCCGACGCCGGAGCAGCTGGAGCTGTTCGGGGCCAAGCACACCGCGCGGGCGGCGGCAAAGGCCGCCGGCGTGCCGCTGGCCCCGGGCACCGGGCTGCTGGCGGATCTCCCCGGGGCGCTGGAAGCCGCCGGGCGCATCGGCTATCCCGTGATGCTCAAGGCCACGGGCGGCGGTGGCGGTATCGGTATGTCGGCTTGTCACTCGGCAGCCGAGCTGACCGAGGCCTGGGAGCGGGTCCAGCGCGTCGCGGCGGCCTCGTTCGCCTCGTCCGGGGTGTTCCTGGAGCGGCTGGTCACGGACGCCCGCCATGTCGAGGTGCAGGTCTTCGGTGACGGACGCGGCCGGGTCGTCACCTTCGGCGACCGCGACTGCTCGCTCCAGCGCCGCAACCAGAAGGTCCTGGAGGAGGCGCCCGCGCCCGGCCTCCCCCCGGCGGTGCGGGACCGACTCGCCCGCTCGGCAAGCGAGTTGTGCGCCTCGGTGGACTACCGCTCGGCCGGGACGGTCGAGTTCGTGTACGACGCCAAACGCGAGGAGGCCTACTTCCTGGAGGTCAACACCCGTCTCCAGGTGGAGCATCCGGTCACCGAGGAGATCTACGGCGTCGACCTGGTCGCCTGGATGCTGCGCCTGGCCCGCGGCGAGACCGGGGTCGTACGGGACCCGGGGGCACCGCGCGGGCACGCCGTCGAGGCCCGCCTGTACGCCGAGGACCCCTCGCGTGAACACCGGCCGAGCGCGGGCCTGTTGACGCGGGTCGAGTTCCCCGGCGGCGTCCGCGTGGACGGCTGGGTCGAGACGGGCACCGAGGTCACCGCCTCGTACGACCCGATGCTCGCGAAGGTCGTCGCCCACGGCCGGGACCGCGCCCACGCCCTGGAGCGGCTCGACGAGGCGCTGGCCGGGACCCGGGTGGACGGCATCGAGACCAACCTCGGGCTGCTGCGGGCCGCGCTCGCCGAGCCGGCCTTCCGGCGGGCGGACCACTCCACCGCCACCCTGACCGGCGTGACCGACCGCACCCCGCGCATCGAGGTGGTGTCCGGCGGCACGCTCACCACCGTGCAGGACTGGCCGGGCCGCACCGGCTACTGGCAGGTCGGGGTGCCGCCGTGCGGCCCGATGGACGACCTCTCCTTCCGGCTCGGCAACCGCGCCCTCGGCAATCCCGAGGGCGCGCCCGGACTCGAATGCACCGTGCAGGGACCGGCGCTGAGGTTCACCCAGGCCACCACGGTGTGCGTCACCGGGGCGCCCGCGCCGGTGACGGTGGACGGCGCGGAGGTCGGCCACTGGACCCCGGTGACGGTGCCGGCCGGGTCGGTCCTGGAGATCGGCGCGCCCTCCGGCCACGGCCTGCGGACCTACGTGCTGTTCGCGGGCGGCGGCCTGGACGTGCCCGCCTTCCTCGGCAGTACCGCCACCTTCACCCTCGGCCGGTTCGGCGGGCACGGCGGCCGGGCCCTGCGCACCGGCGACGTCCTGCACGGCGGGACGGTCACCTCCCCGGGGGCTCCCGTGCCGCCCGCCGACCGCCCCGCCTTCACGGACATCTGGCGGATCGGCGTCCTCGAAGGCCCGCACGCGGCACCGGAGTTCTTCACCGAGGACGACATCCAGGACTTCTACGCCGCCGACTGGAAGGTCCACTTCAACTCGGCCCGCACCGGCGTGCGGCTCGTCGGGCCCAAGCCCCGCTGGGCGCGCGCCGACGGCGGCGAGGCGGGACTGCACCCGTCGAACATCCACGACACGCCCTACTCGGTCGGCGCCGTCGACTACACCGGGGACATGCCGGTGCTGCTCGGCCCGGACGGCCCCTCCCTCGGCGGCTTCGTCTGCCCGGCGACCGTCGCCAGCACGGAGCGCTGGAAGCTCGGCCAGCTCCGCCCCGGCGACACCGTGCGGTTCGAGCCGCTCGCCGACGACGGGTCGCCGCGCCCCGCGATCGTCGACGGCGGGGTGCTCGCCCGGGACGGCGACGTCACCTACCGCCGCAGCGGCGACGACAACCTGCTGATCGAGTTCGGGCCCATGCAGCTCGACCTCGCGCTGCGCATGCGGGTCCACGCCCTGATGGAGGCGGTTACGGAGGCCGGCCTCGACGGGGTCACCGACCTGACCCCGGGCATCCGCTCCCTCCAGATCCGAACCGACCCGTCCCGGCTCCCCCAACACCAACTGCTGTCCTTCGTGAGGCAGTTGATCCCCACACTTCCGCCCACCGACCAGCTCGTCGTGCCCTCCCGGACGGTCCATCTCCCGCTGTCCTGGGACGATCCGGCGACCCGCGAGGCGATCGCCCGCTATATGGCGGGGGTGCGCGACGACGCGCCCTGGTGCCCGTGGAACATCGAGTTCATCCGCCGGGTCAACGGCCTGGACTCGGTGGACGACGTGTACCACACGGTGTTCGACGCGGAGTACCTCGTCCTCGGTCTGGGCGACGTCTACCTGGGCGCCCCGGTCGCCACCCCGCTCGACCCCCGCCACCGCCTGGTCACCACCAAGTACAACCCGGCCCGCACCTGGACCGCCGAGAACTCGGTCGGCATCGGCGGCGCCTATCTGTGCGTCTACGGCATGGAGGGACCGGGCGGCTACCAGTTCGTCGGCCGGACGACCCAGGTGTGGTCGGGCTGGCAGCAGCGCGGCGCGTTCGAACCGGGCTCGCCCTGGCTGCTGCGCTTCTTCGACCGCGTCAGGTGGTATCCGGTGGAGGCGGACGAACTCCTGGAGCTGCGCGCCGACATCGTCTCCGGCCGGTTCGTGCCCCGGATCGAGGAGGGCACGTTCTCGCTCGCCGCGTACGAGTCCTTCCTCGCCGAGAACGCCGCGTCCATCGAGGAGTTCCGGTCCCGGCAGGGCGCCGCGTTCTCGGCGGAGCGGGACGCGTGGGAGGCCGCGGGGGAGTTCACCCGGGCCGAGGCCGCGTCGGCGCCCGCCGCTCCGGCCGCCGAGGTGAGCGTCCCGGCGGGCGGACGGCTGGTCGAGGCCGAGTTCGCCGCGTCCGTCTGGCAGGTGAACGTCACGCCGGGCGCCCGGGTGACCTCGGGGCAGCCGCTTCTCGCCCTGGAGGCCATGAAGATGGAGTCGCGGATACCGGCACCGGTGGACGCGGTGGTCGACCGGGTCCTTGTCACCCCGGGCGACCAGGTGGAGGCGGGCACGCCACTGCTGGTCCTCGCGCCGGCGGAGCCCCCGGCCCCCTGAGACTCACCACAGGCCGTACGCGCCACCCGACACCCGTCCCCCGTCCGCCACCCTCAAAAGCCCCTCCCCCGCTCTCACTCCCCAGCAAGGAGTCCCCATGTCCGCTCTCGCCCGAGTCCGCGCGGCCTACGCCCGGATCGAGGCCGTCGACCGCCCCGAGATCTGGATCGGTCTGCGCCCCGGGCCGGAGGCCGAGGAGGAGGCGCGGGCGGTGGACGCGCGGGTCGCCGCGGGTGAGCGCCTCCCGCTCGCCGGCAGGGTCTTCGCCGCCAAGGGCAACATCGACGTGGCGGGCCTGCCGACCACCGCCGGCTGCCCCTCCTACGCCCGCACCCCGCAGGCGGACGCCCCCGCCGTCGCCCGGCTCCGCGCGGCCGGTGCCGTCCTCCTGGGGAGCACGAACCTGGACCAGTTCGCCACCGGCCTGGTCGGCACCCGTTCCCCCTACGGCGCCGTCCGCAACGCCCTGGACCCGGCGAGGATCAGCGGCGGCTCCAGCTCCGGATCGGCCGTGGCGGTCGCCCTCGGTATCGCCGATCTCGCCCTCGGCACGGACACCGCGGGTTCCGGCCGCGTCCCCGCCGCGTTCAACGGCATCGTCGGCCTGAAACCGACCCGGGGCCTGATCCCCACGACGGGCGTCGTCCCGGCCTGCGCCTCCCTGGACTGCGTGACCGTGTTCGCCCGCACCCTCCCCGAGGCCGAACAGGCCCTCGCCCACCTCACCTCCCCCGCCGCCCGCGAACTGTTGCCGCTCGCCCAGCGCGCTCCGGGCCCCTGGCGCGTCGCGGTCCCGCCGACGGCACAGCTCGGCGAGCTGGACAAGGGCTGGGCACAGGCGTACGAGGCGGCGGTCGAGCGACTCGTCTCCTCGGGGGCCGAGGTGCGCACCCTTGACCTCACCCCGTTCACCGAGGCCGCCGGGATGCTGTACGAGGGCGCGTTCGTCGCCGAGCGGTACACGGCGGTGGGGAGCTTTGTCGGCAAGTTGATGGCCGAGGGCGGTGCGGGCCTCGATCCGACCGTGGCCGGCATCATCACCCGCGCCCGCGACATCCCGGCCCACCAGCTCTACGCCGACCAGGAGCGGCTGGCAGGTCTACGGGCCCGGGCGCTGGCCGAACTGGCCGACGCGGACGCCCTGTTGCTGCCCACCGCGCCCGGTCATCCCACGCTCGCCGAGGTCGCCGCCGACCCGCTGGGCGCCAACGCCCGCCTGGGCCGCTTCACCAACTCCACGAATCTGTTCGACCTGGCGGCCGTCGCGGTCCCGGCGGGAGTGACGCCCGCCGGGCTGCCGTTCGGCGTGATGCTGATCGGCCCGGCGTTCACCGACGAACGGCTCGCCCGGATCGCCCGGTCGCTGGAGCCGGAGACCCGCCTCGCCGTGGTGGGCGCCCACCTGTCCGGCCAGCCCCTCAACCCACAGCTCCTGGCCCTGGGCGCCCGTCTCGACCGTACGACCACGACCGCGCCGGTGTACCGGCTGCACGCCCTGGCCACCACTCCGCCGAAGCCGGGTCTCGTCCATGTCGGCGCGGGCGGTACCGCCGTCGAGACGGAGGTGTGGTCGCTCCCGACGGAGGGACTTGGCCGGCTGCTCGCCGCGCTCCCCCGGCCGATGACCCTGGGCGGCGTCGAACTGGCCGACGGCACCCACGTCCCCGGCTTCCTGTGCGAACCCGGCGCCGTAGAGGGCGCACCCGACATCACGGCGTACGGCGGATGGCGCGCGTACGTGGGCCGCCCGGACGTGAGCGACTGAGCCGCTGTTCACCTGCCCCGGCGAAACTCCGGCCCGCCTCGCCCGGATGCTCCGGCCCCGCGCACCCAAAAAAGTCCGGCGGTCGCGGCACGCGACCGCCGGACCCGGTGGACGGGAACGGAAACCGGGTTCCTCAGCCCACCGACGAGTAGGCGACGACCCCGCGCAGCAGCGCGTCGACGGCCTTGCGCGCGTTCTTCGCGACGGTCGAGTTCCCGCCGCCCGAGACGGGGGCGGCGGCCGAGATCTGGCCGAGGACGTCGATGACCTGCTTGCACCAGCGGACGAAGTCGCCGGCCGGCATCTCCGCCTCGCGAAGCACCTCGTCGAGGCCCTTGCCGGAGGCCCATTCGTGGGCGGCCCAGGCGAAGCCGAGGTCGGGCTCGCGCTGGCCGACGCCTTCGGTCTGGCTGATCCGGAAGTCCTCCTCCAGCGCGTCGAGCCGGCCCCAGATGCGGACCATCTCGCCGAGCGCCGCCTTGGCCTTGCCGGAGGGCACCTTCGGGGCCATCGCGTCGTCGGCGACCCGCGACTCGTACACCAACGCCGAGACGCAGGCGGCGAGTTCGGCGGGGCTCAGGCCTTCCCAGACGCCGGCGCGCAGGCATTCGCTGGCCAGCAGGTCGAGTTCGCCGTAGAGCCGGGCGAGCCGCTTGCCGTGCTCGGTGACCTCGTCGCCGCGCAGGTAGTCCAGCTCGGTGAGGAGGGCGACGATCCGGTCGAAGGTGCGGGCGATGGTGTTCGTCCGGCCCTCGATCCGGCGTTCGAGCTGCGAGGTGTCGCGTTGCAGCCGGTGGTAGCGCTCGGCCCAACGGGCGTGGTCCTCACGGTCGTTGCACCCGTGGCAGGGGTGGGCGCGGATAGCCGTGCGCAGCCGGGCGATCTCCCGGTCGTCGGCCGCCTCGGAGCGCTTCTTGCGGTGCCGGTCGGGGACGATGTGCCCGGCCTTGGTGCGCAGCGCGGACGCGAGGTCGCGGCGGGACTGCGGGGAGCGCGCGTTGAACGTCTTGGGGATACGCATGCGGTCGAGGGCTTCCACCGGGACGGGGAAGTCCATCGAGGCGAGCCGCTTGACCTGGCGCTCGGCGGTAAGGACGAGCGGGCGGGGGCCGTCGTGCTGTTCGAAGCCCCGGTGGCCGTTGGACCGGCCGGCGGGCAGTCCGGGGTCGAGGACGAGGGCGAGCCCGGCGTACTTGCCGGTGGGCACGTGGATGACGTCGCCCGGCTTGAGCTTCTCCAGGGCGACGGCGGCCTCGGCGCGGCGCAGGGAGGCGCCCTGGCGGGCCAGCTCGGTCTCGCGGTCCTTCAGTTCGCGGCGCAGCCGCATGTACTCCTCGAAGTCGCCGAGGTGGCAGGTCATGGACTCCTTGTAGCCCTCCAGCCCCTCTTCGTTGCGCTGCACCTGGCGGGAGATCCCGACGACCGACTTGTCGGCCTGGAACTGCGCGAAGGAGGTCTCCAGGAGTTCGCGGGAGCGGTGCCGCCCGAACTGCTCGACCAGGTTCACCGCCATGTTGTACGACGGCTTGAAGCTGGAGCGCAGCGGATAGGTGCGGGTGCCGGCGAGTCCGGCGAGGTGCTCGGGGCTGAAGCCGCGCTGCCAGAGCACGACGGCGTGGCCCTCGACGTCGATGCCGCGGCGGCCGGCGCGGCCGGTGAGCTGGGTGTACTCGCCGGGGGTGATGTCGGCGTGCTGCTCGCCGTTCCACTTGACGAGCTTTTCCAGCACCACGGAGCGGGCGGGCATGTTGATGCCGAGCGCGAGGGTCTCGGTGGCGAACACGGCCTTCACCAGGCCGCGCACGAAGAGTTCCTCGACGACCTCCTTGAAGGTGGGCAGCATGCCCGCGTGGTGGGCGGCGATACCGCGCTCCAGGCCCTCCAGCCACTCGTAGTAGCCGAGGACGTGCAGGTCCTCGTCGGGGATGGAGGCGGTGCGCTCCTCGACGATCTCGCGGACCTTGCCGCGGGCCTCGTCGTCGTTCAGCCGCAGGCCCGCGTACAGGCACTGCTGTACGGCGGCCTCGCAGGCGGCGCGGCTGAAGATGAAGGTGATGGCGGGCAGCAGGCCTTCGGCGTCGAGCCGCTCGATGACCTCGGGGCGGCCCGGCGTCCAGATTCGCGAGCGCTGCCTGCGCTCCCGCTCCCGGTCGGCCTCGCGCATCGCCCGGCCGCGTTTGCGGTCCTGGTACGAGGGGCGGCTGGCCTCCATCCGCGCCATGCGGGTCAGGTCGGGGTTGACTGCCTTCTTCTGGCCCTCGCCCTCCTCGAAGAGGTCGTACATCCGGCGTCCGGCCAGGACGTGCTGGAACAGCGGGACGGGCCGGTGTTCGGAGACGATGACCTGGGTGTCGCCGCGGACGGTGTCCAGCCAGTCGCCGAACTCCTCCGCGTTCGACACGGTGGCCGACAGGGAGACGAGGGTCACCGACTCGGGGAGGTGGATGATCACTTCCTCCCAGACGGCGCCCCGGAACCGGTCGGAGAGGTAGTGCACCTCGTCCATCACCACGTATCCGAGGCCGAGGAGGGTCTGTGAGCCCGCGTACAGCATGTTCCGCAGGACCTCGGTGGTCATGACGACCACGGGTGCCTCGGAGTTGACGCTGTTGTCCCCGGTGAGGAGGCCGACCTTGTCCGCGCCGTAACGGCGGCACAGGTCGGCGTACTTCTGGTTGGAGAGCGCCTTGATGGGCGTGGTGTAGAAGCACTTCTTGCCCTGCTGGAGGGCGAGGTGGACGGCGAACTCGCCGACGATCGTCTTGCCGGAGCCGGTGGGCGCGGCCACCAGCACCCCCTTGCCCGCTTCGAGTGCCTGGCAGGCCTCGATCTGGAAGGGGTCGAGGCCGAAGTCGTACATCTCGCGGAACGGGGCGAGTGCGGTGGCCTGCTCGGCAGCGCGCCTGCGTGCTGCCGCGTACCGCTCGGCCGGTGAGAGGTCCTCTGTCATCGTGCTTTCGAGACTACCGGGAGCCACTGACATCGGGACGATCATTATCCCGATCGGATCCTGTGAAACCTCGGGTCCCCGCAGCTCAGGGAAGTGCGCCGGGCACGCTCCCGCGAATCGGCCCCACCGGCGGCCGGGCGGCGCGGACCCGGGCTGGAGGGAAGGCCGTGGCGACGGGTGGTCCGGGAACGCGGAAGCGGCCGGGTGCGCCGCGTGGGCGCCCCGGCCGCGGTCCGCGGTGGGGTTCGACGAGGAGGAGCGGGCCGGGCGGCCGGTCACGGGGCGACCCCGCGTGCTTCCGGGCCTTCGTACCTCCGCGCCTTCCTGCCTCCGCGCCTCTTCCTGCCTCAGTGCCTTGCTGCCTCCGCGCCTTCGTCAGGTCACGTCGTCGTAGCCGTTGACGCGTTCGGGTCCGGCCTGTTCGGGCAGGACCCGGCTGGCCGAGACGGGCTCGATCGGGCCGACGGACTCGGGGGTGAGGTCAAGCTCGGACGCCTCGTCGTCGGCGGGGCCCGCCGCGTCACGCCGGCGCTTGCGCCGGTCGTTGAAGAGCGAGAAGACGACGGCGCCGAAGTAGAGGATCCAGATCGGTCCGGCGAGCGCCAGCATGGTCAGCGGGTCGGTGCTGGGGGTGGCGATCGCGGCGAAGACGGTGATGCCGAGGATCATGCCGCGCCACCAGCCGAGCATGCGCCGTCCGGTGAGGATGCCCGTGAGGTTGAGCATCACCAGGAGCAGCGGCAGCTCGAAGGAGAGACCGAAGACGACCACCATGCGCGTGACGAGGTCGAGCAGGTCGTCGAGCGGCAGGAGGTTGTTGACGCCCTGCGGCGTGAACTCCATCAGGACCTTCGCCGTGGTGGGCAGCACCTTGTAGGCGAAGAAGGCGCCGCCGAGGAACAGCGGCACGCCGGTTCCGACGAACGCGTACGCGTACTTCTTCTCGTTCTTGTGCAGGCCAGGCGCGACGAACGCCCAGAGCTGGTAGAGCCAGACCGGGGAGGCGAGCACGACGCCCGCCATCAGGGAGACCTTCAGCGCCAGGGTGAACGGGGCGAGCAGGCCGTTGATGGTGATCTGCGCGCACTGGTGGTTCTTGGGCTGCTTCGCCAGCTCGGCGAAGGTCTCGGGACATCCGACGGAGTCCAGGACCGGCTTGGTGAAGAAGTTGATGATGTCGTTGTAGTAGAAGGCGGCGACGATCGTCACGAGGACGATGGCGAGCATCGCCTTCGCGAGCCGGTTGCGCAGCTCGCGAAGGTGGTCCGCGAGGGGCATCCGCCCTTCGGGATCCTTCTCCGTGTTGCGGGCGGACTTGGGCAACCCACATCCTCATCTCATGCGGCGAGCCGGTCGTCACCGGCCCTCAGTCAGCGCTGGGTCGTGTCCGTCGGCTCGCTGACCGGCCGGGAGCTGGTCACGTCGCCGGGGGCGGCCTGGATGGTGCGCTGCGCGGGGGGCTGCTCGCCGGTGTTCGGCGGGCCGGCCGGGGCGGGGTTGCTGCCCTCGTCCTTCATGGCCTTGGCCTCGCTCTTGAGGATGCGGGCGGACTTGCCGAGCGACCGAGCCATGTCCGGAAGCTTCTTCGCGCCGAACAGCAGGATGATGACGACGAGGATGAGAATGATCTCGGGAGCGCCGAGCCTTCCGAACATAAGTCTTTACCTTCTCACCGAGGCTGCATGGTCGGGGTGCTGTCCGAACGGTCGGACTTCTGTCCGAGCGTCGTGGTGACAGCGATCGTAACGCTCAGGGGTGAACGCGGGGCAATCCCTGTGCGTACTCCCAGTTCGCGGTCCGCGCCTCGTTATCCGGGCCGCGACGTCGAGCCTACCTGGCGACAGCACGAAGTTGACAGGCTGGAGTGACTCATTGCGCAACCATGGAACGACTCATACCGCGTCCATGGCCCGTGCGGCCCCCTCCGCGGCCCGTTCCAGGTCGCCCGCGGCGCGGTCGATGCGGCTCGCGGCCTCGGCGACCTGCTTGCCGAGACGCTCCGCTTCCAGGAAGACACGCACGGCGAGCAAACCGAGCACGGTGATGCCCAGGAAGCCCACAGCGATCGCAAACATCGGCCAGAACATGACGTCGACCCTAGCCCCTGTCTAGAGGGTGGAGTGCAGGCGCAGGGTGCGGACCCCGCCGCCGGTGAGCAGCTCCACGATCCGCTCCCCGGCCGGCTTGCGGACGGCGGAGCCGCACTCGGGGCAGGTGAACGAGTAGAACGTGGTGCGGCTGCTGGCGCCGATGGCCAGCCGCAGGGCGCCGGGGGTCAGCTCGAATCCGGCGCGGCAGTCGGGGCAGGCGGCCTTGAACATGACGTCGACCACTCTTCTCATCCCGGCGAAGGCCGTCCCGACCGACATCTCCGCGCTGCCCGGGACCGGCCCCGCCCCGCGTACGGAACCCGGCGTCCTCGCAGCGCCGCCCGGTGTCCTCGCCGTGCCCGGCTTCCCCGGCGCGCCCGGCTTCCCCGGCGCGTCCGACCTCGACGACGTGCTCAAAGTCTCTGCTCCCGCCTCTCGTACGAGCCGTCCTGTGCCGCCGCGTGACCGCCCGTCTCCGGCGTGTCGTAGGCGGCGAGCGCCTCGCGGGCGGCGCGGCGGGCGCTGTCGGCGAGGTCCTGGGGTGCGACGATCCGGCCGTCGCCGCCGAGGCGCAGGGCGAGGCGCCGCAGCGAGGTGGGATCGGGCGTCCGCAGGGTGATGCGCAGTCCGCCGTCGGGCAGTTCGACGGCGCTGTCGTGCGGGTAGTACTCGGCGACCCAGCGGCCGGCGGGGCCGACCTCGACGACGACCTCGGGGTCCTCGGCGGCGGGCTGCACCAGTCCTTCGGAGAGGTCGCGCAGTTCGATCTCGGGCGGGGCGGAGGGCTCGTCCAGGATGCGGATCTCGGCGACGCGGTCGAGGCGGAAGGTGCGGCGCGCCTCGGAGCGGCGGCACCAGGCCTCGACGTAGGTGTGGCCGACGGTGACCAGGCGGATCGGGTCGATCTCGCGCTCGCTCAGCTCGTCGCGGGCGGGCGAGTAGTAGCGGATCCACAGGCGGCGGCGCTCGGCGATGGCCCGGTCGACGTCGGCGAAGACGCCGCCCTCGGACTCGAAGGTGACCGAGAGGCGCGCGCTGGCTCCGGCCGCCTCGCCGGAGGCGGCCTCCACCTTGGCGGTGGCGCGCAGCAGGGCCTGCCGGTCGCCCTCGCGCAGCCCGGGCAGGGTGGAGACGGCGCGGGCGGCCACCAGGAGGGCGGTGGCCTCGTCGGCGGCGATCCGCAGCGGTTCGGCCACGTCGTCGGGGTTGTGCCACCAGATGCGGTCGCCGTCGGTGTCGATGTCGAGCAGGTCGCCGCCGCGGAAGCTGGTCCCGCACAGCGGCAGCACGTCGAGGTCGGAGATCAGCTCGTCCTCGGTGATCCCGAAGGCCCGGGCGACGTCGCCCACCCGGGCGCCGGGGCGCTCGCGCAGATAGGTCACCAGGGAGAGCATCCGCCGGGTCTGGTCGATCGCGTTCGTGGGCCTGGCCGGTTTGCCTGCCACTGTCCTGTGTCCCCCTCAGCCCTTGGCCACGGCGCGCAGCCGGTCGACCACTTCGGCCCGCAGCTCGGCGGGCTCCACGACCACCACGTCGGGTCCGAACTCGACGAGCCAGGCGTCCAGGCCGTGCCCGTACGGAATCTCCAACTCGTCCCAGCCGTCTCCGAGTTCCCGGACGGAGACGGCTTTGGCGCGCAGCGGGTAGCCGGAGCCGGAGCGCAGCCGGATGAGCGCGGAGCGGTCGGCGATCTCCCCGGCCCAGCCGGCGACGGTCTCGCGGACGGTGACGACGTCGGGCACCTCGGCGGTGTAGCGGCCGGCCCGGGCGCGGACCTTGCCGGTGATGCGGGAGAGCCGGAAGACGCGCTCCGCGCCGCGGTCGCGGTCCCAGCCCGCGAGGTACCAGTGGCCGCGCCAGCACTCCAGGGCCCACGGCTCGACGTGCCGGGTCTCGGGGTGGGCGGCGGTGGCCTTGCGGTAGTCGAAGACGACCGGGCGGCGGTCGCGGCAGGCCAGCATCAGGGGTTCGAAGGCGGCCTCGTGGACGGGGATGTGCGGTTCCAGGGCGCCGAACGAGCCGTAGGGGTCGACGTCCTCGGGCAGGCCCGCGGCGCGCAGCTTCTGGAGGGCGCCGCTCGCGGCTCCGGCGAGGCGGGCCTGCTGCCACACCTTGGCGGCCAGGCCGAGGGCGGCGGCCTCCTCGGCGTCGAGGGTGATGGGGGGCAGGCGGTTGCTGTCGCGGCGGGCGAGGTAGCCGACCTCGCCGTCCAGGTTCTCGACGGTCTCGATGACCAGGCCGAGTTCGCGCAGGTCGTCCTTGTCGCGTTCGAACATCCGGTTGAAGGAGTCGTCGGAGCCCGCCTCCAGGTAGGCCTCGATGGACTCGCGGAGTTCGCGCTTGCTGAGCGGCCGCCGCGTCCCGAGCAGACACAGCGCGAGGTTCATCAGCCGCTCGGCCTTGGCAATGGCCATCGACGCCCTTCCTATGGTGCTTCCGACCGATGACCGTACCGCTCCGACGTGTCCGGACAAAAGCCGAGGGCCCATGCCCGGACAGGCATGGGCCCTCGATGATCGGGTCCGGTCGGTTCCGGTCAGACTCCGAGCAGGTCGACCACGAAGATCAGCGTCTCGCCGGGCTGGATCGCCGGGGTCGGGCTCTGGTTGCCGTAGGCGAGGTGGGCCGGGATGGTGAGCTGGCGCCGGCCGCCGACCTTCATGCCCTGCACGCCCTGGTCCCAGCCCTTGATGACGCGGCCGCCGCCGAGCGGGAAGCGGAACGGCGAGTTCCTGTTCCAGCTCGCGTCGAACTCCTCGCCGGTGCTGAAGGCCACACCCACGTAGTGCACCGTGACGGTCTGACCCGCCTCGGCCACCGGGCCGTCACCCTCCCAGATGTCCTTGATCTCAAGGTCCGCCGGGGGCTCGCCGCCCGGGAAGTCGATCTCGGGCTTCTCGATGCTCACGTCTTCGCTCCTGCTTGTCTACGTCAAGGCAACGCCCACAGTCTTACATCCCCGGCGGCTACATCTTCGCCAGGATGTCCACCGAGAACACCAGCGTCGAGTCCTTCTTGATGCCGCTGCCGCTCGGCGGGTTGTCCCCGTAGCCCAGGTCCGGCGGGATGACGATGAGGACGCGGCTGCCCACCTTCTTGCCGGTCAGGCCCTGCGCCCAGCCCTTGACGACCTGCTGGAGCGAGAACGACGTCAGCTGGCCTCGGCCGTACGTGGAGTCGAACTCCTTGCCGCCGTCCCACAGCACGCCCTTGTACTGCACGAGGACACTGCTGTCGGCCGCGACCGTCTCCCCGTCGCCCTCGATCACGTAGTCCGCCACGAGCTTCTTGGGCGCGGCCGACTTCGGGATGTCGATGGACGGCGCCTTGCCGTCGGTGTTGGTGCCGACCTTCGGCAGCGCGGCGTCGCCCTGGGCCACGTCCTTGCCCTTGGCGGAACTCGTGGCGTTGAACGTGTTCTCGATGTCGACCACGAACACCAGCGTGTCCGTGCCCTTGATGCCCGCCTGCGCGTTGCCCTGCTTGCCGTAGCCCCAGGTCGGCGGGACGGCCATCTGCACCCGGCTGCCGGACTTCTTGCCGACCAGGCCGTACCGCCAGCCGTCGATGATGCCGCCCTGCGCGAGCTGGATGACCAAGGGCGTCTTGCGGTCGTAGGAGTTGTCGAAGACCTTCCCCGAGGACCACACCTGGCCCAGGTAGTTGGCCTGGATGTAGTCGTTCTCCGCGACGGTCTTCCCGCCGCCCGCGATGACCGTCTTGACTGCGAGGTCCCCGGACGGGTCCCCGGAGCCCTTCGCGACGGTCGGCTTCTCCCCGAACTTCGCGCCGGCCGTGATCGCCGGCAGCGGACCGTCGACGATCTTCGGCGGGGGCGGAGCCGACGCGGAGGCCGAAGCCGACGGACTGCTGCTGGACTTGGCCGTGTCGGACTTGTCGTCGTCACCGCATCCGGCGAGCGTGACCAGTCCGGCGGGAACGGCGATGAGGAGTGAGCGTCGGCGCACGGTGGGGGCCTCGTATCGGTCGATCTTGGTTGATGGCGTGCGCGCAACTCTACGACGTGAGAAGGGCGCCGTACGGAAAACGTACGGCGCCCCGCGTTGCGTTCCGCGCCCCGCGCGGAACACCCGGCTCACATTCCGGCGATCAGCTTCTCCACCCGGTCGTCCACCGAACGGAACGGGTCCTTGCACAACACCGTGCGCTGCGCCTGGTCGTTGAGCTTCAGGTGGACCCAGTCGACGGTGAAGTCCCGGCGCTGCTCCTGCGCCCGCCGGATGAAGTCACCGCGCAGCCGCGCACGAGTGGTCTGCGGCGGCACGGACTTGCCCTCGAAGATCTTCAAGTCGTTGCAGATCCGCGCCGCTTGACCCTTCTTCTCCAGCAGGTAGTAGAGACCACGACGCCGGTGGATGTCGTGGTAGGCGAGGTCTATCTGCGCGACCCGAGGATGCGACATGGTCATGTTGTGCTTCGCCCGGTACCGCTCGATGAGCTGGTACTTCATGACCCAGTCGATCTCGGTGCCGATCCGGTCCAGGTCCTCGGCCTCGATCGAGTCCAGCACCCGGCCCCACAGCTCCAGCACCTGGTCGACGGTCCCGGTGCGGATGCCCCGGCGCTCGACGAAGTCCACGGCCTTCTCGTAGTACTCGCGCTGCACCTCCAGCGCGGACGCCTCACGGCCGCTGGCCAGCCGCACCTTGCGGCGGCCCGTGATGTCGTGGCTCACCTCACGGATCGCCCGAATGGGGTTCTCCAGCGTGAGGTCGCGCATGACGGTGCCCGCCTCGATCATGCGCAGCACCAGGTCGGTGGCACCGACCTTCAGGAGCATCGTCGTCTCGGACATGTTCGAGTCGCCGACGATCACGTGCAGCCGGCGGTAGCGCTCGGCGTCCGCGTGCGGCTCGTCCCGCGTGTTGATGATGGGCCGGGAGCGGGTCGTCGCGGAACTGACGCCCTCCCAGATGTGCTCGGCTCGCTGACTGACGCAGTACACGGCGCCCCGCGGCGTCTGCAGCACCTTGCCCGCACCGCAGAGCAGCTGCCTCGTCACGAGGAACGGGATGAGGATGTCCGCGAGCCGGGAGAATTCCCCGTGCCGGGCCACCAGATAGTTCTCGTGGCAACCATAGGAGTTGCCCGCCGAGTCCGTGTTGTTCTTGAACAGGTAGACGTCGCCCGCGATTCCTTCCTCGTGCAGGCGTCGTTCGGCGTCCACCAGGAGTCCTTCGAGAATGCGCTCGCCGGCCTTGTCGTGGGTGACGAGTTCCGTCACGTTGTCACATTCCGGCGTTGCGTATTCCGGATGTGATCCCACGTCGAGATAGAGGCGGGCGCCGTTCCGCAGAAAGACATTGCTGCTGCGGCCCCATGACACGACACGGCGGAAGAGGTACCGCGCCACCTCGTCGGGAGACAGGCGGCGCTGTCCCCTGAACGTACACGTGACGCCGTACTCGTTCTCCAGCCCGAAAATGCGGCGGTCCATGACTGAACATTACGCCCGATCCCCTGAGCTGAAACGGGGTTCGACGGCACGGTTTGGATCATTTTCCGATGAGACCGCGACGACCCCGCCCCTCCCGGCGGCGGCGAGGACCCGCCCCGTGGCCAGCAGCACCACCAGCGCGGCCACACCCGCGGCCCCCGGCACGGCGAAACCACGGGCCGCCCCGCCCCACTCCACCACCGGCCCCGCCAGGCCCGTACCCACCGACGCGCCGACCGTGAACGTCGTCACCAGCCACGAAAAGGCCTCCGTGACCGTACCCGCCGGCGCGTGCCGGTCCACCAGCACGAACGCACACGCGATACATGGCGCCAGGAACACCCCCGCGAGCGTCGCCAGAGCCGTCATCGCCACCGGACCGGGCACCAGCGTCAGCGGGAGGTAACACACCGCCAAGAGCGCCACCAGCACCCGCAGTCGCCGCTCCGGCGCCCCCGCCCACCGCCGCGCCCCGTAGGCCACCCCACCGAGCAGCGCGCCCAGCCCGATCCCCGCCATCAGCCACCCGTACACCGCGTCCCCGCCATGACCGTCCGCGTACGACACCGCCGCCACCGTGATCGAACCGAGCGCGATCCCGACGAACAGGAACGCGCCCAGCAGCGCCAGCAGCCCCGGCGAGCGCAGCGCCCCCAGCCAGTGCGCCTCCCGCGGCGCCGACCGCCACGCGCGCGAGGGCGGCGAAAGGACCACGGACAGCGCGCCCAGGACGCCGATCAAGGCCAGAATCAGCAGGGCGGCGCGCGGCGACCAGACAGCGGCGCACAGGGTCACCAGCAACGGGCCGACGGTGAACATCACCTCCTGCGCCACCGCGTCCATCGCGTACGCGGTGTGCACCTGCTCCTGTCTGCCCAGCACCGAAGGCCACAGCGCCCGCAGACCGCCCTCCAGGGGAGGCGTGAAAAGGCCCGCCACGGCCATCGCCGCACAGCCGAGCAGCGCCGGGTCCGTCCCCAGGAAGGCGAAGGCGCCCATCCCAAGGGCCGACACGAGCGCGGCGGGCAACTGGACCCGCGGCTGCCCGTAGAGGTCCACCAGCCGCCCCAGCAGCGGCTGCCCCACCGCGTTCGCCACCCCGTACACCGCCGCGAGCGCCCCCGCCAGGCTGTACGTGCCCTCCTCGGCCCGGACGAACAGCACCACCGCGATGGCCGCGGTCGCGTTCGGCAGCCGCCCCACGAGCGTGCCGACGAGCAGCCGGGCGGCATGCCTCGCCCTGAGGATCTCCAGATACCCCGCGGCCATGTCGAGCCCTTCCGGTAGCGCGTGACGGCGCAGGTTTTACGTATAACGTCGTCGTCCATACGTACCATGTGCCCAGTCCGGAGTCCAGACGAAAGAGCAGGCCCACGGTGGCACCAGGTAGCACGCGCCCCACCAGCAGGGACGTCGCCCACGCCGCCGGCGTCTCCCAGGCGGCCGTCTCCCTCGTCCTCGGCGACAAATGGCGCGGCCGCGTCTCCGAAACCACCGCCGAACGCGTCCGCCAGGCCGCCCGCCAACTCGGCTACCGCCCCAACCTCGCCGCCCGCAACCTCCGCCTCGGCCGCACCCGCACCGTCCTCCTCGTCGTCCCCGCCCTCACCACCGAATTCTTCGCCGGCGTCTACACCGGCGCCGCCCGCGTAGCCGCCCAACACGGCTTCGGCGTCGTCCTCTACCCCTCCCCCGAGGGCATCGGCCCCGCCCGCGACCCCTTCGGCTCCGCCCAAGCCGCCCTCGACGGCGTCCTCGCCTCCTCCATGGCCGCCGACGCCCTCACCGCCATCCGCGGCGACCAACTCCCCCTCGTCATGCTCGACAGCGACCCCGAAGGCAGCCAAGGCGCCGCCACCGTCAACCTCGACATCAAAGACGGCGTCCGCCAGGTCACCGACCACCTCCTGCGACTCGGCCACCGGCACTTCCTGCACCTCGCCGCCGACATCCCCTCCTGGACCTTCGAGATCCGCGCCCGCGAACTCACCACCCGCCTCGCCACCGTTCCCGGCACCGACCTGCGCACCACCCACGCCCCCATCTCCTTCGAGGACGCCCTCGCCGCCGCCCACACCGCCCTCACCGCCCCCGGCCCCCGTCCCACCGCCGTCATCTGCGACGACGACAAACTCGCCGCCGGCGCCTACAAGGCCGCCCGCCGCCTCGGCCTGCGCATCCCCGACGACATCTCCGTCACCGGCCTCGACGACCTCGCCCTCGCCCAGGCCCTCGACCCCGAACTCACCACCGTCCGCCTCGACGCCGAACTCTTCGGCGAACAAGGCATGAAAGCCCTCCTCGCCGTCCTCGACGGCCGCACACCCCCCGAAGAGGACATCCCCGTCCACCTCGTCGTACGCGGCTCCACAGCCCCTCCCAACCCCGCCTGAACACCGAAAGGGCCGCCCCGGTGAACACCACCGGAACGGCCCCTGGCCACAGGCCCCTAACGGAACCTCACTTCTCGTCGTCAGGATCCTCGGCCTCCGTCGCGGTCTCCGCGCCCCCGGCCTCCAGCAGCCGGCCCAGCTGACGCCCCACGATCCGCTTGAACTTCCGCTTCTGCGGACGCGTCCGGTCCAGCACCGCCACCTCCAGACGCTCCGCGGGAATCTCCCGCTCACCCCCGTTGGCCTCCCGCGACAACGAACGCACCGCCAGCTTCAACGCCTCGGCCAACGACATCCCGTCACGATGCTCGGCGTCCAGATAGGTGCTGATCTGCTCGGAACTGCCACCCACGGCAACCGAACCGTGCTCATCCACGATCGAACCATCGTGCGGCAGCCGATAGATCTGGTCACCCTCAGGCGTGTCACCGACCTCCGCGACCACCAACTCCACCTCGTACGGCTTCTCCGCCGCCGACGAGAAAATCGTCCCCAGCGTCTGCGCGTACACGTTCGCCAGACCACGCGCCGTCACATCGTCGCGGTCGTACGTGTAACCCCGCAGATCGGCATAACGCACACCACCGATCCGCAGATTCTCGTACTCGTTGTACTTACCGGCGGCGGCGAAACCGATCCGGTCATAGATCTCGCTGAACTTGTGCAGCGCACGGGACGGGTTCTCACCGACGAACACAATGCCGTCGGCGTACTGCAGCACCACCAGGCTGCGACCGCGGGCGATGCCCTTCCGGGCATACTCCGCCCGGTCCGCCATGGCCTGCTGAGGTGAGACATAGAACGGAGTCGACACCGGCTACCCGTCCCTTTCTGTCGAAGTCACTGGATCACCTGGAAAAAGAGACGGCCTCAGAGCAACGCGGCACGCGGACCATCAGGCTGCTCCAGCCGCCGCTCCAGGATCACCCGGGCGATCTCGGAGGACTCCTCGTCCGTGAGCCGGCGGAAACCGTCCTCGGTGATCACCGTGACGATCGGGTAGATCCTGCGCGCCACATCCGGACCACCCGTCGCCGAATCGTCATCCGCCGCGTCGTACAACGCCTGCACGACCAGCGTCGTCGCCTGCTCCTCGGTCAGATCCTTCGCGTAGAGCTTCTTCATCGCACCCCGCGCGAAGATCGACCCCGAACCCGTCGCCGCGTAACCATGCTCCTCGGAACGGCCACCCGTGACGTCGTACGAGAAGATCCGGCCCCGCTCACGGTCCACGTCATACCCCGCGAACAGCGGAACCACCGCCAGACCCTGCATCGCCATGCCCAGATTCGAACGAATCATCGTGGACAGGCGGTTCGCCTTGCCCTCCAACGAGAGCTGCGCGCCCTCCACCTTCTCGAAGTGCTCCAGCTCCAACTGGAACAACTTCACCATCTCGACGGCCAGACCCGCCGTACCGGCGATACCCACCGCCGAGTACTCGTCGGCCGGGAACACCTTCTCGATGTCACGCTGCGCGATCACGTTCCCCATCGTCGCCCGCCGGTCACCGGCGAGCACGACACCGCCCGCGAACGTGACGGCGACGATGGTCGTGCCGTGCGGCGCCTCGATGACGCCCTGCACGGGCGGAAGCTGGCGCTTACCGGGGAGCATCTCCGGCTGCTGCTCGGAGAGGAAGTCCATGAAGGACGACGACCCGGGCGTCAGGAAGGCAGCCGGTAGACGCCCGGTGCTACGAGTGTTGGCTTCCACGCGTTTCCTTCCAGGTATGTCGCAGCCCGTCTGATGACGTCGGGCCGATCCTTGAACTGCCCCAGCGCGGCATTGCGGCTGAAGCACAGTACGCCTCGGACCCTACCCGTCTGGTGGCAGTGATCCACATGCTCGGCGGGGGCAGAAAGGCAGATGCAACGGATTCCCCGCTGCTCCGCGACCATCGCGTCCAACTCGGCCGGAGCTAGGCCGTACTTGCGTCGGAAAACAGCTGATCCGGTTCCGCTCCGCCCGACACTCACGGCGGTAGCTCGCCCGGCCGCACCTTGGCCCGCACGGTCCGCCCTTTCGCCTCCTGGCGCTGCCGGTAGTACTCCGCGGAGCACTCTCGGCAGCACACCTGAAGACCGTCGGGCATCGACTTGTTACGGGCAAAGGCCGCCCGCGGCTTCTCCTGCTTGCACCACGAGCAGCCCCGCTTCTCCGTCTCGTCGGTCATACGCGGCTCGAACCTACGATCCGAAGGTAAAAGCGGCCTACTGCCCACCCTTCTGGACGAAGGACCTCACGAAATCCTCCGCGTTCTCTTCCAAGACGTCGTCGATCTCGTCCAGAACCGAGTCGACGTCGTCGCTCAGCTTTTCCTGGCGTTCCTTGAGGTCGTCCGTTGCCTGCGCGTCCTGCGCCTGCTCTTCGACCTCCTCGGTGGAACGCGTCGCCTTCTGCTGTCCGCCGCCGGTGTCCTTGGTCGCCATAACCCTCACCCCGCTCGGTTCGACGTTCTTGATCAGACCCTACAAGCAGGGTCCGACATCGGCCCCGCAGTTTCTCCAACGTACGGGGGCCACCTCGATGATTCCCGTCCGCCGCGTGTTCCACCCTGTCGCGCCCGGCCGGCCTGTGCCGGCCGGGGCGGGGGCTCAGTTGCCCGACAGGACCTTGACCAGGTCTTCGGCCGTACGACAGCGGTCCAGCAGCTCCTTGACGTGATTACGCGTTCCGCGAAGCGGCTCCAGGGTTGGGACGCGCTGGAGCGAGTCGCGGCCCGGAAGATCGAAGATCACCGAGTCCCAGGAGGCCGCCGCGACGTCGTCCGCGTACTGCTCCAGGCAGCGCCCGCGGAAGTAGGCGCGGGTGTCCTCCGGCGGCTTCGTACGGGCCCGCTCGACCTCGTCCTCGGTCAGCAGCCGCTTGATCCTGCCGCGGGCCGCCAGACGGTTGTAGAGGCCCTTGTCGGCCCGTACGTCGGCGTACTGGAGGTCGAGGAGGTGCAGCTTGGCGGCGTCCCAGTCGAGGCCGTCGCGGCGCCGGTAGCCCTCCATGAGTTCCCGCTTGGCGACCCAGTCGAGCTCGCCGGAGAGGCTCATGGGGTCGTTCTCCAGGCGATTGAGGGTGTCCTCCCAGCGCAGCAGGACGTCCTTGGTCTGTTCGTCGGCGTCCGCGCCGTAGCGTTCTTCGACGTATTTGCGGGACAGCTCGAAGTACTCCATCTGGAGCTGGACGGCGGTGAGTGTGCGTCCGCTGCGGAGGGTGACGAGTCGCTTGAGGGTGGGGTCGTGGGAGACCTGGTGGAGGGTGCGCACGGGCTGGTCGACGGCGAGGTCGACGGCGATGAAGCCGTCTTCGATCATGGACAGGACCAGGGCCGTGGTGCCGAGCTTGAGATAGGTGGAGATCTCGGAGAGATTGGCGTCGCCGATGATGACGTGTAGGCGGCGGTACTTCTCGGCGTCGGCGTGCGGCTCGTCGCGGGTGTTGATGATGGGGCGCTTGAGGGTGGTTTCGAGGCCTACTTCGACTTCGAAGTAGTCGGCGCGCTGGCTGATCTGGAAGCCGTGTTCGTGTCCGTCCTGGCCGATGCCGACGCGGCCGGCGCCGGTGACGACCTGGCGTGAGACGAAGAACGGGGTCAGGTGACGCACGATGTCGGAGAAGGGGGTTTCCCGCTTCATCAGGTAGTTCTCGTGCGTGCCGTAGGAGGCGCCCTTGTTGTCGGTGTTGTTCTTGTAGAGGTGGATGGGCTGGGCGCCCGGAAGCTGGGCGGCGCGTTCGGCGGCTTCGGCCATGATGCGTTCGCCGGCTTTGTCCCAGAGGACGGCGTCGCGGGGGTTGGTGACTTCGGGGGCGCTGTATTCGGGGTGTGCGTGGTCGACGTAGAGGCGTGCCCCGTTGGTGAGGATGACGTTGGCGAGGCCGATGTCCTCGTCGGTGAGCTGGGTGGAGTCGGCGGCTTCCCGGGCGAGGTCGAAGCCTCGCGCGTCCCGTAGCGGGTTCTCTTCCTCGAAGTCCCAGCGGGCGCGGCGCGCCCGGTGCATCGCCGCCGCGTAGGCGTTGACGATCTGGGATGAGGTGAGCATGGCATTGGCGTTGGGGTGGCCGGGGACGGAGATTCCGTACTCCGTCTCGATGCCCATTACTCGCCGTACGGTCATGCGGCCCTCCTTGCCCGGCGGCGCCCTCGGTCGGGGGCGCTGCTCAAGTACCGCTGGCGCTCCGGTGCGTGTGCGGTGCCCGTCCCCGCACTGCGCGATTCGGCGGTACAAGTGAGCCTAGAACGCCTTTGCGCTGGTGGGGAGATCATTTGCGTCATTGCTGTGGTCCGGCCGTGTGGGGGAAAGCAGTCGGCTGCGGGTACCCGCGTCGGGCACCCGCAGCCGCCCTGTTTTTTACAGGTATTGGCCGGTGTTGGCCACCGTGTCGATGGAGCGTCCGGTGTCCGCGCCCTGTTTTCCGGTGATGAGCGTACGGATGTAGACGATCCGTTCGCCCTTCTTTCCGGAGATGCGGGCCCAGTCGTCGGGGTTGGTGGTGTTGGGAAGGTCTTCGTTCTCCTTGAACTCGTCCACGCATGCCTGGAGGAGGTGGGAGACGCGGAGGCCCTTCTGGCTGTGGTCCAGGAAGTCCTTGATGGCCATCTTCTTGGCGCGGCCGACGATGTTCTCGATCATGGCGCCGGAGTTGAAGTCCTTGAAGTAGAGGACTTCCTTGTCGCCGTTGGCGTAGGTGACTTCCAGGAAGCGGTTTTCCTCGGATTCGGCGTACATGTGTTCCACGGCGGTCTGGATCATGCCGTGGACGGTGGCCGACCGGTCGCCGCCGTGTTCTCCGACGTCTTCGGAGTGCAGGGGGAGGCGTTCGGTGAGGTACTTCTGGAAGATGTCCTTGGCCGCTTCGGCGTCCGGGCGTTCGATTTTGATCTTCACGTCGAGGCGGCCGGGTCGCAGGATGGCGGGGTCGATCATGTCCTCGCGGTTGGAGGCGCCGATGACCACGACGTTCTGCAGGCCTTCCACACCGTCGATCTCGGCGAGGAGCTGGGGAACGATGGTGTTCTCCACGTCCGAGCTGACGCCTGATCCGCGGGTGCGGAAGAGGGATTCCATCTCGTCGAAGAAGACGATGACGGGGGTGCCCTCGCTGGCTTTCTCGCGTGCGCGCTGGAAGACGAGGCGGATCTGCCGCTCGGTCTCTCCGACGTACTTGTTGAGCAGCTCGGGGCCCTTGATGTTGAGGAAGAAGCTCTTGCCGGTGGCCTGTCCGGTCACTTCGGCGACCTTCTTGGCCAGGGAGTTGGCCACGGCCTTGGCGATGAGCGTCTTTCCGCATCCGGGGGGCCCGTACAGCAGGACGCCCTTGGGCGGCCGCAGTTCGTGCTCCTTGAAGAGGTCGGGGTAGAGGTAGGGGAGCTCGACGGCGTCGCGGATCATCTCGATCTGGCCGCCCAGACCGCCGATCTGCTCGTAGCCGATGTCGGGGACCTCTTCGAGGACGAGTTCCTCGACTTCGCTCTTGGGGACGATTTCGTAGACGTAGCCGGATCGGGGTTCCAGGAGGAGGGCGTCACCGGGGCGGATGGTGACGTCCAGGAGTGGTTCGGCGAGCCGTACCACTCGTTCCTCGTCGGTGTGTCCGACCACCAGGGCGCGTTCGCCGTCCTCGAGGATCTCCTTGAGGGTGACGATGTCGCCGACGCTCTCGTATTCCATGGCCTCGACCACGTTGAGAGCTTCGTTCAGCATGACTTCCTGGCCGCGTCGTAGCTCTTCGAGTTCGACGCTGGGGCTGACGTTCACGCGGAGTTTGCGGCCTCCGGTGAAGATGTCGGCCGTGCCGTCCTCGTTGGCCACCAGGAAGACGCCGAAGCCGGCCGGCGGCTGTGCGAGCCGGTCGACTTCTTCCTTGAGGGCCACGATCTGGTCGCGGGCCTCACGGAGCGTGTTCGCGAGCCGCTCGTTCTGCGCGGACACGCCGGCCAGGTTGGTCTGAAGCTCGACGATCCGCTCTTCGAGAATCCTCGTGTGCCGCGGAGAGTCGGCGAGCTTGCGTCGCAGGACGGCGATCTCCTGCTCAAGGTAGGCAATCTGCCCGGCGGGGTCATCGGACCCTCGTCCCGGGCGGATGCCGCGGTTCATGTCGTCGTCGTGGGCTGCCACGGTCCTCACCTCCTCCAAGGGGAGCTGGACGCTTCCAGACCCTACCTGGGTGGGTGTCGATTGAAACCCCTAGATCACAAAGACTGTCGGGGTGTGTCCGATCTTCACCCTTGCGCTCTCCCTCACGCCAGGGGAATACCCACCGAACATGATTGGGAAGCGGGCGGAGGTAGGGTCGAAGTGTTCAACACCCTTCAGAGCTGGCCCGATTCCCGCGTCTTCGGTTCGCTCGGGGCAGGAAACGGCAGGAGAAATGACCGTGCAGCAGGAGTCCGGAGCCGGCGGCGAGGCGCTTGAGGTCTGGATCGACCAGGATCTGTGTACGGGCGACGGGATCTGCGTCCAGTACGCCCCGGAGGTGTTCGAGCTGGACATCGACGGCCTGGCGTATGTGAAGAGCGGGGACGACGAGCTGCTGCAGTCGGTGGGGGCGACGACGCCGGTGCCGTTGCCGCTGCTGCGTGATGTGGCGGACTCGGCGAAGGAGTGTCCGGGCGACTGCATTCACGTGCGGCGGGTTTCGGACAAGGTCGAGGTTTACGGGCCCGACGCGGAGTGACGCGCGGGGCGCCGCGCGTCACGTGTTGCCCGCCGGGTCATGCCCTCCGCCATGGCGGAGGGCATTTCTTCTGTCCGATTACGTTCACTTCCACCCGTTTGCGCCCCTGTCCTCGCGGCCCGGTCGGGGCGGGTGAGGGCACTCGGGGCGTACGGGGGCACGCGGGGGCGTTCAGACGCTCTGCGCGCCCGCCGGGGTGGAGCGGACGAACGCGCCGTTCTTCCACTGCCACTTGGCTTCGTCCTTGACGTCGGGGCAGCAGCTCGGGACGTCGGCGGAGGAGTAGCCGAGCAGGGTGGCGGTGACGGCGTGGTCGCGGACGGTGAAGTCGGTGACGCTGAGGCGGTCCTTGGGGTCGATCAGGGTCGCGACGACGCGGGGCTTGGACGCGCCCTCACTCTGGGTGAGGACGTAGACGCCGCTGGGCGGGGTGCCGGAGCCGGCGTCGCAGCGGACGACGGCCACGGTCTCGGGGCGGCCGTCGCCGTCGAGGTCGCCCGAGGCCTTCTTGGTGACGATCGCTTTGGCGGGTCCGCAGGTGATCGGATACTCGACGCCTGCCGCGTCCGGGGCCGTCACGGTGGCCGCGGCGGCTTTCGGTCCGGTGGCGGGCTGCGCGGCGCGCGCCGGATCGGGCTGGAGGACGGAGGAGAGCGCGACGACTCCGGCGATGGCGGTGGCCGTGGCGACCCACTGGAGGGGGCTGGTGTGCGTGTGTGCCAGTTCCGGGACGGCGGATTGCTGCACTAGGAGTGTCTCCCGTGAGGGGCTGTGCCGGTGGGGGTGGGGTGCCCCGCATGGTGCCACACGTCACAGTCGGGGGGAACGGCGGGGTCCGGACTTTTGAGCGAGTTCTCAGAGGGTCCGCGGGGGGGCCTCTATGTCTTTCGTCAAGGTGCCGTTGTCTGGTGTGGGGTTGTTGGGGTTATGCGGCGAGTTCGACGTCCGTCGGTGTTCGGTATTCGTAGAAGGTGCCGTCGCGGAGCATGGCGAACAGGACGCTGATGCGCTGGCGGGCGAGACGGAGGAGGGCTTGGGTGTGGGTTTTGCCGCGGGTCCGCTGGCGGTCGTAGTAGGTGCGGGAGGCCGGGTCGGCGTTCATGCAGGCGAAGGCGGACAGGAACATCGCCCGTTTGAGCTGCCGGTTTCCGCCTCTGGGTGCGTGTTCGCCGTGGATCGAGGTCCCGGACTGCTTCGTGGTGGGGGCGAGGCCGGCGTAGGAGGCGAGGTGGGCGGCGGTGGGGAAGCTGGCGCCGTCGCCGACGGTGACCAGCAGGACGGCGGCGGTCCTGACGCCGACGCCGGGCATCGACGTCAGGACCGGGGAAAGAGGGTGGGCCTCCAGCAGGGCGTTGATCTGGGCTTCCATGGCCCGGCGCTGGGTGTGCACGGCGGCCAGGGACGCGGCCAGGGACGGGATGACGATGTCGAGGGTGCCGGTGCCGGGGACCACGACGGTCTGTTCGTCGAGCGCGTCGAAGACCTCGTCGATCAGCCGTTGGGCCATGCGCGGGGCCTTCGGCCGGATCAGCTCGACGAGCCTGCGGCGGCCGGCTTTGCGCAGTGCGGCCGGGGAGCCGTGACGCTCCAGGAGCCAGGTGACGGCCTGGTGGTCCAGACGTGGTCCAAGGACACGCTCCAAGGAGGGATGGAACTGGGTGAGCAGGCCGCGTATCCGGTTGGAGGTGCGGGTGGCCTCGGCGGCGAGGTCCTGGTCGAAGCCGACGAGGACCGTGAGCTCGGCGGTGATCTCGTCGGTCAGGTCCAGCGAGCGCAGGGTGTGGGGCATGGTGCGGGCCGCGTCGGCGATGACGGCCGCGTCCTTCGCGTCGGTCTTGGCCTCGCCGGGGTAGAGGTCGGCGATCCGGCGCATGGTCAGGCCGGGCAGGTAGGCGACCTTGCAGCCGGCGTCGCGGGCGACGGTCAGCGGCAGGGCACCGATGGAGGCGGGCTGGTCCACGATGACCAGGACGGTGCCGAACTTCGCAGCCAGTTTGTCGAAGACGGCTCTCAGCTTGGGCTCGCTGTTGGGCAGCTGCTTGTCGAAGACCTTCTTGCCGGCCGGGGTGAGCCCGTGGCCGTGATGGTTGCTCTTGCCGACGTCCAGGCCGAGGAACACGCCTACATCTTCGGTCTCGAACATCGTTCCCCTCCGGGGGTGTTGACGGTGCCGGCCTCGGCTCGGGTGTCGTGCTCGCGCATCCACGTTATGCAGACCTGCCGCCCGCGAACCGTCCGGCATTGCGCCGGACCGGACGGTGGCCAGACCTCTGATCAGCGACTCCGACGAACACCCCCGGCCCCGGCGACACCACCCCCCAGGTCATGCCTTCGACAGGGGGACACAGTCATACCGAGCCCGAAGGCCAGCGGCCCTCTTGCAGGACCACGGAAAACATAACGGGGGGCGCCTGCCGGGGTTCCGCGAGTACGGCGACCGCTGTCACGGACGCCTGGGAGCGGAGCGGCCCGGCGGCGCTTACGAGCGGAGTCCTGGGCCGGGCAGGTGTCCGGGGCGAACGCCCTCAGGTCCTCGTCCTCGTCCCCGGCGGCGTCGGGCAGTCGGCCCGCCCGACGCTCTGTGTCCGCGGTCTGTGTCCGCGGTCGACGGCTGCGGCTGCGGCTGCGGCTGCGGCTGCGGCTGGTGTCAACGGGAAAGCGTGGTGGCCGAGTTCCCCGGGACATTCGGGAACTCGGCCACGGTCGTGCCGCGTTGGTGCGTCAGCGGGCGGTGCCGGCGTCGGCGTTCGGGCCGGCGTAGTCCTCGCCGTAGGCGCCCTTGGCGGGGCGGCGGCGGCGCATGGGCGGCTCGACTCCGTCCGCGAGGCGGCGGGCGGTGAGCAGGAAGCCGGTGTGGCCGATCATCCGGTGGTCCGGGCGGACGGCGAGGCCCTCGATGTGCCAGTTGCGGATCATCGATTCCCAGGCGGTCGGCTCGTTGAAGGAGCCGATCTCGCGGATCGACTCGACGGTCCGCGCGAGCTGGGTGGTGGTCGCCACGTAGCAGCAGAGGATGCCGCCGGGGACGAGCGCCTTGGAGACGGCCTCCAGGCATTCCCAGGGGGCGAGCATGTCGAGGATGACGCGGTCGACGTCGGTGTCGCTCAGGTTGTCCTGGAGGTCGCCGACGGTGAGCTGCCAGGCGGGGTGCGGGCCGCCGAAGTAGCGCTCGACGTTCTGCTGGGCGATCTCGGCGAAGTCCTCGCGGCGCTCGTAGGAGTGCAGCATGCCCTGGTCGCCGATGGCGCGCAGCAGGAAGCTGCTGAGCGAGCCGGAGCCGACGCCCGCTTCCACGACGCGTGCGCCGGGGAAGATGTCGGCGAAGGCGAGGATCTGCCCCGCGTCCTTGGGGTAGACCACGGCGGCGCCGCGGGGCATGGACAGGACGTAGTCGGGGAGCAGGGGGCGCAGCGCGAGGTAGGCCACGTTTCCGGTGGTGCGGACAACGCTGCCCTCGGGAGCGCCGATCAGCTCGTCGTGGGGGAAGGAACCCTTGTGGGTGTGGAAGTTCTTCCCGGCTTCGAGCGTGAACGTGTAGTGGCGGCCCTTGGGGTCGGTGAGCTGAACCTGGTCCCCGACCTTGAAGGGCCCGCGCCTGCGGGCGGCACCGGTCGGTTCGGACATGTGAACAGCCTACCGGTCCGGGGCGTGGCCGCCGACCACGGCCGGAGGGCGGCCGGGCCGGGGGCCGCGGGTCCGGGCGGGGGTCAGGCGGGGCGGGCCATGGCCTTGACGAAGGCGCGTTCCACGTCGGCGGCGGAGAGTACGCCGTAGATCTCTCCGGAGTCCTCGACCACCAGGTATTCGGTGGCGGGGGTGGCGCGCAGGACGTCGAGAAGTTCCTCGCCGGCGAGTTCGGCGGAGACGCGCATGCCGTCGGTGAGGTCCTGGGCGAGGCCGCTGACGGCGACCCAGGGGCGCCGGTGTTCGGGGACGCCGACGATGGCGGCTTCGCGGACGAGGGAGAGGGGTTCGCCGTCGGGGTCGACGACGACCAGGGCGCGGGCTCCGGCGTCGTTGGCGCGGCGCAGGGCCTCGGAGAGGGGGGTGCTGGTCTCGACGGGGACGGCGCGCCGGGTGAGGGAGCGGGCGCGGAGTTCCGGGAGGTGTTCGCGGAGCCGGGCCATGCGCAGGCTGTTGCCCGCGCCGGTCCAGATGATCGCGGCGAGGATGGCGGCGAGCAGGGCGTCGGTGACGGTGTCCATGCCGCTGAGGTCCTCGGGGCTGGCGCCGAGGGCGGAGGACTGGGTGAGCAGGGGCAGTCCGATGAGGACGGAGACGGCGAGGGCGCGGCCGACCCAGGCGGCGGCGACGGTGCCGCTCATGGGTTTGCCGGTGATCTTCCAGACGACGGCGCGGAGCATCCGGCCGCCGTCGAGGGGGAGGCCGGGGAGCAGGTTGAAGGCGGCGACGATGAGGTTGGAGATCATCAGGCCGGCCAGCAGGACGCCGGGGACGGTGCCGGGCTCGACGGGGAGCATGGCGAGGTAGAAGACGCCGGACAGGACGAGGGAGAGGAGGGGGCCGACGAAGGCGAGTACGAACTCGCGGCCGGGGGTCTCGGCTTCCTTCTCGATCTCGGAGACGCCGCCGAAGAACTGGAGCTGGATGCGGCGCACGGGCAGTTTGAAGCGCAGCGCGGCGACGGTGTGGGCGAGTTCGTGGACGAGTACGGAGGCGTAGAAGGCGACGGCGAAGAACAGGGAGACCAGGTAGCGGGCGGCGCCGAGTTCGGGCAGGACGCGGTCGAGTTGTCCGCCGAACACCCAGGTGATCAGGGCGGCGACGAGGAACCAGCTCGGGGCGACGTAGACGGGGACGCCGAAGGGCCGTCCCATGAGGAGGCCGCCACCGGGTTCTTTGCGCCGCCGGGGCGGCCGGCCGGCGCGGCCACCGCCGCCCGTGGTGTCTCCGCCGCCGCCCGGGCCGCCGGTGTTGCCGCTGTGGGCGAGGGTCCGGTGCTCGGTGTGATCGGCCGGGGCGCCGGCCGGGTGCCCGGTGTCGGCGGGAGTGCGGTGCTCGGTGTGGTCGGCCGGGGTGCCCGCCGGGTGCCCGGTGTCGGCGGGAGTGCGGTGACCGTGGTGCGGGTGGGCCGGCGCCGGGGAGGCGCCCTCCGCGTCGCCGGTTCCGGACGCGGGGCGGCTGCGCGTGGCGGGGTCTTCGTCCGCCTCGGATCGGGACCGGGTGTGCGTCGCGGGGGTGTCGCGCGGGCCGGCACCGGTCGGGCCGGGTGCCGGGGCGTCGGCGTCCACACCTCGCCCGGCGGTCTCGGGGCTCTGTCCGGAGTCGGGGCGAGGGGCGGAGTCCTCGGGACGGTCAGACGCCGCGCCCCCGTCGACGGGCTCACCCTCGGAGCCGGACCCGGGGGCCGCGGGCGCAGGGCCGGAGGAGGCCTCGGAGCCGGCGGCCTTCGGCGCGGAGCCGGCAGAGGTCTCGGAGCCCGGGGCCGCGGGCGCCGGGGTCACGGGCGCCGGACCGTCGGAGGCCGTCCCCGTCTCCGGGGCCGCGGGCGCCGTGCCGTCGGAGGTCCCCGGGGCAGCGGGCACCGGGTCGGCGGAGGTCTCGGGGTCGGGGGCCGTCGGCGCCGGGCCCGTGGAGGGCTCGGGGCCGGCCGGGCCGGGGCGTGGGGCGTCGGCGGCCGGGCCCGCGGTGGCTCCGGGCCTCTGGTGGCCCTCGGTCGCCTCGCCGGTGCCGGACCGCGGTCGCCCGCTGCCGCCGCTCTCGTCCACGATGTCCTCTCGTTCGAAGCGTCCCCGGCTCCCTGATGTGTGCGGAGCAGGAGGGTCTGTGGTCGATGGTATGCGTCCGTCGCGGCGCGTTCCGCCCCGGCACCCCCTCTGTTTTCCGTGCCGTGGCCCGCGCCGGCGGCGGGTGACGGGTGTCGTCCGGTCCGGCCGGGTTCGCGGGGCGTGCTCGTGCGCGGGGGGCCTGGCGG
The DNA here is from genome assembly GCF_040703595.1 of Streptomyces sp. NPDC007084. Taxonomy (NCBI): domain Bacteria; kingdom Bacillati; phylum Actinomycetota; class Actinomycetes; order Kitasatosporales; family Streptomycetaceae; genus Streptomyces; species Streptomyces sp. NPDC007084. The sequence goes on along the minus strand of NZ_JBEYFY010000007.1, from coordinate 143,484 downwards.
GGCGGAGGTGTTCCGCGTACGGGCTCGTACGCGGCTATAGGGGACGAACCGGCCGGAACGGGATCACGGGGTGTCAGTGGCTGCCCGTAAGGTCTGTCGTCATGGAAACGAGCACCGAGGGCGCCGCGCCCGAAGAAGCGGCCGTGGCCCGCGACACCGCCGAGCCCGTCGCCGACGGACCGGCCACGGCGCCGGTCGTCGGCCTGGCCGCGACGGCGCTCGCCGGACCCGCCCCGGCGGCGGGCGGCGGACCGGGCCCGGCGGCGGGCGGCGGACCGGCTCCGGCGGTTGTGGAGGGTCCTGCCCCGGTGGTTGTCGAGGGGCCCGCCCCGGCGGTCGCGCGGGCGCCCGCCTCGCTGTCGCCCTCGCGTGCCAGTGACTTCATGCAGTGTCCCCTGCTGTACCGCTTCCGGGTGATCGACCGGCTGCCCGAGAAGCCGAGCCCGGCGGCGACGCGGGGCACCCTGGTGCACGCGGTGCTGGAGCGGCTGTTCGACGCTCCGGCGGCGGACCGGACCGCGCCGCGCGCCAAGTCGCTGATCCCGGGCCAGTGGGACCGGCTGCGGGAGACGCGGCCGGAGGTGCTGGAGCTGTTCGCCGACGATCCGGAGGGCGAGCGGCTCGCACGCTGGCTCACCGAGGCCGAGCAGCTCGTGGAGCGGTGGTTCACGCTGGAGGACCCCTCCCGGCTGGAGCCGGCCGAGCGGGAGCTGTTCGTGGAGGCCCGGCTCGATTCGGGTCTGACCCTGCGCGGCATCATCGACCGGGTCGACGTCGCGCCGACGGGCGAGGTCCGGATCGTGGACTACAAGACGGGCAAGGCACCCCGTCCGGAGTACGCGGAGGGTGCCCTGTTCCAGATGAAGTTCTACGCCCTGGTGGTCTGGCGGCTGAAGCAGGTGGTCCCGCGCCGTCTCCAGCTCGTGTATCTCGGCAGTGGTGATGTGCTGACGTACGACCCGGTGGTCGCCGATCTGGAGCGGGTGGAGCGCAAGCTGCTCGCGTTGTGGGAGGCGATCCGGCTGGCGACGGAGACGGGCGAGTGGCGGCCGCGCCCCACCAAGCTGTGCGGCTGGTGCGACCACCAGGCGGTCTGTCCGGAATTCGGCGGTACTCCCCCGCCGTATCCGCTCCCGGTCAGGGCGCCCGCGTCGGGCCCCCGTGAGCAGGGCAGAATGGGGCCGGACTAGCGAAGGAGACTTACGTGGCCATCCGCGTCCTACTGGTCGACGACCAGCCGCTGCTGCGCACCGGCTTCCGGATGATTCTGGAGGCGGAGCCGGATCTCGCGGTCGTCGGCGAGGCCGGTGACGGTCTCCAGGCCCTCGACCAGGTGCGTGCGCTGCAACCCGATGTGGTGCTCATGGACATCCGTATGCCGCGGATGGACGGGGTCGAGGCGACCCGGCAGATCACCGGCCCCGGCCGGGACGGCCCGGCGAAGGTGCTCGTGCTGACGACGTTCGACCTCGACGAGTACGTGGTGGAGGCGCTGCGGGCGGGTGCCAGCGGCTTCCTGCTGAAGGACGCGCCGGCGAACGAACTGGTGCAGGCGATCCGGGTGGTGGCCGGCGGTGAGGCGATGCTCGCGCCGAGCATCACGCGCCGGCTGCTGGACAAGTACGCCGGTCATCTGCCGTCCGGTGACGAGCCGGTGCCGGACACGCTGCACACGCTGACGGACCGTGAGGTCGAGGTGCTGAAGCTGGTGGCGCGCGGTCTGTCGAACGCGGAGATCGCCGCCGACCTGTTCGTGAGCGAGACGACGGTCAAGACGCATGTGGGGCATGTGCTGACGAAGCTGGGGCTGCGTGACCGGGTGCAGGCCGCGGTGTACGCGTACGAGAGCGGTCTGGTGCGCCCGGGAGCGCAGTAGGCACCTCTCCCCCGGGCTCGGCACGGCCCGGCACGCGGGCGTATGAGCGAAGGGCGCCCGTTCCGGAAGGAGCGGGCGCCCTGCGCGTGAGGAGTCGGGAGGGGGGTCAGCCCTTCTTGATCTCCCAGAAGCGGAACACGGTCGACGCGTCGAGGCAGTACTCCAGGCCGTAGATGTCCTCGCGTGCCACGGCGTACTGCTTGGCCTGCCAGATGGGGATGATCGGCAGGTCGTCGGCGACGAGGTCCTGGAGCTTGCCGTAGGAGGCGTCGGTCGAGGAGCGGTCGCTCTCGGCGGCGGTCTTCGGGATGAGGCTGTCGGTGATCGTGCTGTTGGTGAAGTTGTTGCCCAGCACGTTGCCCTTGCCGAAGAAGGGGGCGGTGAAGTTGTCGGGGTCCGGGTAGTCGGGCACCCAGCCCTTCACGTACACGCCGTACCTGCCCTTGGCGATGTCCTTCTCGTACTGGTCGTAGGCGACGGACTTGACGGTCGCGTCGAACAGTCCGCTGGCGTTGAGCTGCCTGGCGATCGCCTTGAACTCCTGGTCCGTGGAGGGACCGTAGCGGGAGGGCGTCGACCAGAGGGTGAGCTTCACCTTGCCGGTGATGCCCTCGTCGCGCAGGGCGGCGGCGGCCTTGGACGCCGAGGGGCGGGCGCCGTAGGTGTCGAAGAAGGACGTGCTGTGGCCGGCGATGCCGGCCGGGATGATCGAGTACAGCGGGGTGGCGGTGTTCTCGTAGACGTCGCCGACCAAGGCGTCGCGGTCCAGGAGGTAGGCGATGGCCTTGCGCACGCCGAGTTTGCCGGCGACCGGGTCGTGCATGTTGAACACCAGGTGCTGGACCTCGGCGCTGCTGCCCTCGATGACGTTGACGCCGCTCTTGGCGGAGCCGTTCTCGATGCCGGCGATGTCGTCGGCGGCGAGGCCTCGGTAGGCGACGTCGACCTGGTGGTTCAGTACGGCGTCCTTCAGGGCCTTCTGGTCGCCGTGGAAGAACTTCAGGGTGACGCCGGAGTTCTGGACCTGGGCGGTGCCCTTGTAGTGCGGGTTGACCGAGAAGACCGCCTGGTCGTCGCCGAACGAGTCGAGCTGGTATGGGCCCGAGCCGACGGCCTGGTGGTCCTCGCGCAGGGCGTTGGTGGCGTACTCGCGGTGGTCCACGATGGAGCCGGCGCCGGAGGCGATCTTGCTCGGGAAGGTGGCGTCGGCGTACTTGAGGTGGAAGACGACGGTCTTGGCGTCGGGGGTCGTGACCGTGTCCAGCATGGGGAACATGATGGCCGGGCCGACGCTGTCGTCGATCTTCATCATGCGGTCGAAGGAGTACTTCACGTCCGCGGAGGTGAGCGCGTCACCGTTGCTGAACTTCAGACCGTCCTGGAGTGTGCACGTGTACACCCTGGTCGCGGTGTCGGTGAACCCGCACTCCTTGGCCGCCTCGGGCTCGGGCTCGGTGCCGCCCTTGGGAAAGCTCAGCAGCGACTGGAAGACGTTGTCGAACAGCAGCCACGATCCTGGGTCGTAGCCGGAGGCGGGGTCGGTGGCGAGGACGTCGTCGGACATCCCCATCACCACGGAGGAGCCGTCTGTTCCGGAATCGCCCGTCTCCGAGCCGCATCCGGTCAAAAGGCCGGAGGCCAGCCCCGCCATGATCGGCAGGACTGGCCACTGGTTGCGCATGTTCACGTGCAGGTGCCTTGTCGTTGGAACTGGTGCACCCGGGGCCCGCGTCGGGGCCCCGGGTCGGATGGGTCGGTCAGCCGCTCACACCGCGGCCGAGCTCCCAGAGCTGAAGGGTGGAGGAGGAGGTGAGGGCCCACTCCGACCCCGTGATGTCGTCGCGGGCGGCGATGTACTGCTTGCCCTGCCACAGCGGGAGCAGCGGCACGTCGTCGGCGACGATGTCCTGGATCGCGGTGAGGTTCTTCGACGCGGTGAGGCGGTCGGCCTCGCGCCGGGAGGCCGGGATCAGGTTGTTGATGATGTTGCTGTTGGAGTAGGGCGACTTGAGGAAGTTGTCCTTGTCGAGGAACGGCGCCAGGTAGTTGTCGGCGTCCGGGAAGTCGGGGAACCAGCCCATGCCCCAGACGTCGTAGTCGCCGGCGCGCTCGGCGGGGACGAACTTGTCCCAGGCGGTGCCCTGGATGGTGACGTCGAAGAGGCCGCTCGCGTCGAGCTGCTTCTTCAGGATCTCGAACTCCTGCTTGGTGGCCGAGCCGTAGTGGTCGGTCGTGTAGTGCAGGGTGAGCTTGACCGGGCTGGTGATGCCGGCCTTGTTCAGCACGGTGCGGGCGCGGGAGACGCTGGGGTCGCCGTACTTGTTGAAGAAGGCGTTGGCGTGGCCGGTGATGGTGGCCGGGACCATCGAGTAGAGCGGCTGGGCCTGGGTTCCGTACACCTTGGCGACGAGTTCGCCGCGGTCGACGACCTGCGCCATGGCCTGGCGGACCGCCTTCTCCTTGACGGAGGGGGCGTTGGTGTTGAAGGCCAGGTAGCGGATTTCGAGGCCGGCCATCTCGTTCAGGTTGATGTTGCCGCCGGCGGCCGTGGCCAGCTTATTGATCTGCTCGGGCGTCATCGAGCGGGTCATCACGTCGATGTCGCCCTTTTCGAGGGCGGTTCCCATGGCGTCGGCGTCCTGGAAGGAGCGCATCTCGACCTTGGAGTTCTTCACCTTCAGCAGACCCTTGTAGTTCGGGTTCTTGGTGAAGACGGCCTTGACGACGGCGTCGTCCTTGACCTCGGACTCCAGGGTGTAGGGGCCGGAGCCGTCGACGGAGAAGCCGTCGCGCAGCTTGCCCTTGTCGTAGTCCTTCGGGTTCACGATGCCGGCGACGGGGGTCGACAGCTTGAACGGGAAGGTCGCGTCCGCGCTCTTGAGGTGGAAGATCACCTCGCGGTCGCCCTGGGTCTCGACGGTGTCGATGGTGGACAGCAGGGCGAAGACACCACTGTCGGCCTTGATGGCGCGGGCGCGGTCGATGGAGAACTTGACGTCCTTGGCGGTGATCGGGTCACCGTTGGAGAACTTCAGGCCTTCGCGCAGGGTGCACGAGTAACGCTCGTTGCCGCTGTCGCTGAAGCCGCACTTCTCGGCCGCTTCGGGCTCGGGGGCGCCGTCGCCGCGGGGCTGGATCATCAGCGTCTGCACGGTCTGGCGCAGTACGTTCCAGGTGCCGACGTCGTAGGCGTACGCCGGGTCGAAGGGGGCGGGGGCGTCCTTCGACGTGGTGAACCGGTCCGTGGTGCCGACAACGATGGCATCGCCACTGCTGCCCCCGCTGTCGGAACCACCACACGCAGCGAGCACCGGGGCGAGCAGACCGACAACGGCCGGCAGCACCAAAGTCTTGCGGTTCATGCTCGAGTTTCTCCAGAGCTGTAGTTTCCGTGAGCCGGCATGCAGGGGTGGCGCGGCGGGTCACGGGGATACGGCGATGTTCTCGCGACGACATTAGTCCGCGCCGCCAGGACGGCCCGCAGGCGCCGGAGTTGTGGTGCGCTCACGCTGCGAAACCGGGCGCGGACGCACCGATAACCCGACACGGGAAGGATTCGTGCAGCGTTCCACCAATCAGGACACAAGGGTGCGCGGGAATGTCACGAATGGGGGGTCAACCCACAAGTCGGCACGCCTGTCGACCCCTTGTCGGGTGATGAACGTCACAGTGTCAACTCGGCGGAAGCGTACCGGAATTCAGCCATCCGCCCCATTGGGCATTCCGCCGTGGCCTTCGCCCGCGGTTACCACAGGGAACGGCGGGCGCTTTTCGCGTATTGGCTTCCGCACGCTGCGTGATTCACGCGCACACCCTCGGTGAAGGGATAAGGCACCCTCGGTGAAGGGCTATCGCTTTTCCGTCATCAGGCCGTGCAGGAAACGCAGATCGACTTCTTCCAGCGAGGTCACCACGGTGCGGCGCGAGGCCGGTTCGATGGGGGCGACGGAGGGGACGGCGACGACATGGCAGCCGGCCGCCTCGGCGGCCGCGACCCCGGTCGCGGTGTCCTCGACGACGGCGCAGCGCGCCGGTTCGGCGCCGAGTCCGGCGGCGGCGAGCAGATAGGGGTCGGGGAACGGCTTGGTGCGCTCCACCTCGTCGCCCGCGACGGTCAGCGTGAAGAAGTGGGAGCCGATGGAGCCGAGGACGCGGTCGATGATCCGCCGGTGGGAGGCGGAGACCAGCGCGGTGGGGATCTCGTGCGCGGCCAGTTCGGCGAGGAGTCTGGCGGCGCCCGGCATCAGCGGCAGGGAGCGGCCGATGCGGCTCTCGAAACCGTCGTTGAGCAGCACGGACAGTTCGGGCAGGGTGATGTCGGCGCCGGTGGCCTCGATGAGGAAGCCCGCGCTGCGGGTCATGGGGCCGCCGACCACCACATGGCGCCAGGACTCGTCCAGGACGTGTCCGAGAGCCCGGAAGACCTCGACCTCCACGTCCCACCAGAAGCCCTCGGTGTCGACCAGGGTGCCGTCCATGTCGAGGAGAACGGCCTGGAGGGCGGAGCCTTCGGCCGTACGGGTTCCGAGCGCGGGGACCGTGCTGGTCATCCTGGCGCACCTCCTTGAAGGGACGATCAGGCCGGTCGCCCCTTTTAGGTGCAAGGGACAACCGGCCTGCGGTGGACCGACCAGTGTACGACGTATCCGATCAGTGTGCCCGGGCGTGCGCGGCGCGGCGCGGTCGGGCGGTCACCGTGCGTTGAAGTACTTGGCCTCCGGATGGTGGATGACGATCGCGTCGGTGGACTGCTCGGGGTGGAGCTGGAACTCCTCGGAGAGGTGGACGCCGATCCGCTCGGGCCGCAGCAGGTCCGCGATCTTGGCGCGGTCCTCCAGGTTGGGGCAGGCGCCGTAGCCGAGGGAGAAGCGGGCGCCGCGGTACTTGAGGGCGAACATGTCCTCGATGTCGGCGGGGTCCTCCCCGGCGAAGCCCAGTTCGGTGCGCACGCGCGCGTGCCAGTACTCGGCGAGGGCCTCGGCGAGCTGGACGGACAGGCCGTGCAGTTCGAGGTAGTCGCGGTAGGCGTTGGCCTGGAAGAGCTTGGCGGTCTCCTCGCCGATGCGGGAGCCGACGGTGACGACCTGGAAGCCGACGACGTCGGTCTCCCCCGACTCCTCGGGGCGGAAGAAGTCGGCCAGGCACAGGCGGCGCCCGCGCCGCTGGCGGGGGAAGCTGAACCGGGTCCGTTCGTTGCCCTGCTCGTCCAGGATGATCAGGTCGTCGTCCTTGGCCACACAGGGGAAGTAGCCGTAGACGACGGCCGCTTCGAGCAGGTTGTCGGTCTGGAGCTTGTCGAGCAGGCCGCGCAGCCGGGGCCGGCCCTCGGTCTCGACGAGTTCCTCGTACGTCGGTCCCTCGCCGGTGCGGGCCTGCTTGAGTCCCCACTGGCCCTTGAACAGGGCGCCCTCGTCCAGCCAGGAGGCGTACTCCTTGAGCTGGATGCCCTTGATCACGCGGGTGCCGGAGAAGGGCGGGGTCGGTACGGGGTTGTCGGTGGAGACGTCGGAGCGGACGTGGCCCTCCTCGGGGCGCTCCTCGACCACGGTGTCCGCGGCGGCGGCCCGTACCCGGCGCTGCTTCAGCTCGGGCAGGGCGGCGCCGGGCACGCCGCGCTTGACGCCGATCAGCGCGTCCATCAGGCGCAGGCCCTCGAAGGCGTCCCGGGCGTAGCGGACCTCGCCCTGGTAGATCTCGTGCAGGTCCTGTTCGACGTAGGCGCGGGTCAGGGCGGCGCCGCCGAGGATGACGGGGTAGTCGGCGGACAGGCCGCGCTGGTTCAGCTCCTCCAGGTTCTCCTTCATGATCACGGTGGACTTGACCAGGAGGCCGGACATGCCGATGACGTCGGCGCGGTGTTCCTCGGCGGCGTCCAGGATCGCGGAGACGGGCTGCTTGATGCCGAGGTTGACGACGTTGTAGCCGTTGTTCGACAGGATGATGTCGACGAGGTTCTTGCCGATGTCGTGGACGTCGCCGCGCACGGTGGCGAGGACGATGGTGCCCTTGCCCTCGGCGTCGGACTTCTCCATGTGCGGTTCCAGGAAGGCCACGGCCGACTTCATGACCTCGGCGGACTGGAGGACGAACGGCAACTGCATCTGGCCGGAACCGAACAGTTCGCCGACGACCTTCATGCCGTCGAGGAGGGTCGCGTTGACGATGTCGAGCGCGGGACGCTCCTGGAGCGCGGCTTCGAGGTCGGCCTCCAGGCCGTTCTTCTCGCCGTCGATGATCCGCCGCTTGAGGCGCTCGTCCAGGGGCAGCGCGGCCAGTTCCTCGGCCTTGCCCGCCTTGAGGGACTTGGTGGTGGCGCCCTCGAACAGCGCCATCAGCTTCTGGAGCGGGTCGTAGCCCTCGGAGCGGCGGTCGTAGATGAGGTCGAGGGCGGTGGTGACCTGCTCCTCGTCGAAGCGGGCGATCGGCAGGATCTTGGACGCGTGCACGATCGCGGAGTCCAGGCCGGCCTTGACGCACTCGTCCAGGAAGACCGAGTTGAGCAGGATGCGGGCGGCCGGGTTGAGGCCGAAGGAGATGTTGGACAGGCCGAGGGTGGTCTGCACGTCCGGGTGGCGGCGCTTCAGCTCGCGGATCGCCTCGATCGTCGCGATGCCGTCCTTGCGGGACTCCTCCTGGCCGGTACAGATCGTGAAGGTCAGGGTGTCGATGAGGATGTCGGACTCGTGGATGCCCCAGTTGCCGGTGAGGTCGGCGATGAGGCGTTCGGCGATGCCGACCTTGGTCTCGACGGTGCGGGCCTGGCCCTCCTCGTCGATGGTCAGGGCGATCAGCGCGGCGCCGTGCTCCTGGGCCAGCCGGGTGACCTTGGCGAACCGGGAGTCGGGACCGTCGCCGTCCTCGTAGTTGACGGAGTTGATGACCGCACGGCCGCCGAGCCGCTCCAGGCCCGCGCGGATCACCTCGACCTCGGTGGAGTCGAGGACGATCGGCAGGGTGGAGGCGGTGGCGAACCGGCCCGCCAGTTCGTCCATGTCGGCGACGCCGTCGCGGCCGACGTAGTCGACGCACAGGTCGAGCATGTGGGCGCCCTCGCGGATCTGCTCGCGGGCCATCTCCACGCAGTCGTCCCAGCGGCCCTCCAGCATGGCCTCGCGGAACTTCTTCGAGCCGTTGGCGTTGGTGCGCTCACCGATCGCCATGTAGGCGGTGTCCTGGCGGAACGGGACGGTCTGGTAGAGGGAGGCGGCGCCGGGCTCGGGCCGCGGGTCGCGCTCGCCGGGCGCGACGCCGTGCACGCGCTCGACCAACTGGCGCAGGTGCTCCGGGGTCGTACCGCAGCAGCCGCCGACCAGGGACAGGCCGTAGTCGCGGACGAAGTTCTCCTGGGCGTCGGCCAGGCCCTGGGCGTCGAGCGGGAAGTGGGCGCCGTCCTTCGTCAGGACGGGCAGACCGGCGTTGGGCATGCACAGCAGCGGGATGCGGGAGTGCCGGGTGAGGTAGCGCAGGTGCTCGCTCATCTCGGCCGGTCCGGTCGAGCAGTTCAGGCCGATCATGTCGATGCCGAGCGGTTCGAGGGCGGTCAGCGCGGCGCCGATCTCGGAGCCCAGCAGCATGGTGCCGGTGGTCTCGAAGGCCATGGAGACGAGCAGCGGCACCCGGACGCCGGTCGCCTCCATGGCGCGGTGCGCGCCCAGGATGGACGACTTCGTCTGCAGGAGGTCCTGGGTGGTCTCGACGATCAGGGCGTCGGCGCCGCCGGCGAGCAGGCCCTCGGCGTTGGCCTGGAAGCCGTCACGGAGCGTGCCGTAGGCGACGTGGCCGAGGGTGGGCAGCTTGGTGCCGGGGCCGATGGAGCCGAGGACCCAGCGCTGGCGGCCGTCGCGGGCGCCGAACTCGTCGGCGACCTCGCGGGCGAGCCGGGCGCCGGCCTCGGAGAGTTCGTGGACGCGCTCGGGGATGTCGTACTCGGCCATCGCGGAGTGGTTCGCGCCGAAGGTGTTCGTCTCGACGCAGTCGACGCCCACCTCGAAGTAGGCCTCGTGGACGGAGCGGACGATGTCGGGGCGGGTGACGTTCAGGATCTCGTTGCAGCCTTCGAGGTTCTCGAAGTCCTCCAGCGTGGGGTCCTGTGCCTGGAGCATGGTTCCCATGGCGCCGTCGGCCACCACCACACGGGTGGCGAGTGCTTCTCGGAGTGCGTCGGTTCGCCTGCGGCCCTCGGCGAGGCCGGACGAAGGGGACGGGGTCGGCAACGAGGCCATGAAGGTGCTCCCTGGAGTGCGACGGCTGTCGGCTTTGCGCTTCCCATGGAAGGCGCACGCCGTCAGGGTAGCCCGGAGCGCCGGGGATCGGTCGGGGGCGTCCACGGGACGGACGGGCGTGGCGTGGGTGACGACGGTGTGGAGAAGGCCCAAACATGTGGCGACCACCCATTGGCGAGAGCCCGGCTACGACGGGTAGTGTTCGACATTGCCGAACGGTGGCGGTCAGACGTGAACCGGCGGTCGAAGGGGACGGAGGCAGCACGGCGATGGCACGGAACATCCAGTCGCTTGAGCGGGCGGCGGCGATGCTGCGGCTGCTCGCGGGCGGCGAGCGGCAGCTCGGCCTGTCGGACATCGCCTCCTCGCTGGGCCTCGCCAAGGGGACGGCCCACGGCATCCTGCGCACCCTCCAGCAGGAGGGGTTCGTGGAGCAGGACCCGGCCTCCGGTCGCTACCAGCTGGGCGCGGAGCTGCTGCGGCTGGGCACCACCTATCTGGACGTGCACGAACTGCGGGCGCGCGCCCTGGTGTGGACGGACGACCTGGCCCGCTCCAGCGGCGAGAGCGTCTATCTGGGCGTGCTGCACCAGCAGGGCGTGCTGATCGTGCACCACGTCTTCCGTCCCGACGACAGCCGGCAGGTCCTGGAGGTCGGGGCGATGCAGCCGCTCCACTCCACGGCGCTCGGCAAGGTACTGTCGGCGTACGACCCGGTGGCGCACAGCGAGGTCCTGGAGGTCGAGCGCACGGCGTTCACCCCCCGGACGGTCAGCGAGCTGGAACAGTTCGAGGGCGTTCTCGACATCACCCGCGCGCGCGGGTACGCGGCCGACGTCGAGGAGACCTGGACGGGGGTCGCCTCCGTGGCCGCCCCCATCCACAACCGGCGGCGGATGCCGGTCGGCGCGGTGGGCATCACCGGGGCCGTGGAGCGGATCTGCAAGGACGGCGAGCTGCGCCCCGACCTGATCGCCGCCGTCCGGGACTGCGCCCGCGCGGTGTCGCGGGACCTGGGCGCCGGGCGGTTCTGAGACGCGGGGCAGCCCCAGGGCGCGGCGTCGGCTCCGAGGGGCGCGGCGCCGCGAGAGGTTCGTACGGGACGAGGCCGGGAAGCGGATGTTTCCCGGCCTTCGGCGTGCCCGGGACCGGGCGCCGGCGCGTCCGACAGCGGGCTCCGGCCGGTGCGTCGGCGGGCTCCGGCCGGTGCGCCGGCGGGCGTCCGGGCATCGATAGCACACGGCGATCAATAACGATCGTGTTTTCGATAACAGGACTCTTGACGAGCTGGTAACACGAGAGCAAGACTCCCGTCCATCGGTCGGCATTGTCGAACAGCTACCGGCAATAAGAGTTAGAGTGTGGCAATGCCAGGGCCGAGACCGCTCTCACTTCCCGAGAGCACGAACCACCGGTGGGACCCGGGGTTCGGCTTCCCCTGGACGAAGGACAAAGGAGTCGCGGGTGTCCAGCTCCGACATCTTCATCGGCGAGACCATCGGTACCGCCGTGCTCATCCTGCTCGGCGGCGGTGTGTGCGCCGCCGTCACTCTCAAGCGCTCGAAGGCGCAGAACGCCGGCTGGCTCGCGATCACGTTCGGCTGGGGCTTCGCGGTCCTGACCGGCGCGTATCTCGCGGGCGGAGTCTCCGGCGCCCATCTGAACCCGGCGGTGACCATCGGTCTGGCGATCGAGGGCGGCATTAAGTGGAGCGATGTCCCGCTCTACCTCGGCTCCCAGCTCCTCGGCGCGATGATCGGCGCCGTCCTGGTCTGGATCACGTACTACGGACAGTTCCAGGCGCACCTCACCGACCCGGAGATCCTCGCGGAGCAGCCGGCCGAGGAAGGCCTGGTCGACCAGAAGTCCGCGCCGAAGGCCGGCCCGGTGCTCGGGATCTTCTCCACCGGCCCGGAGATCCGCAACGCGGTGCAGAACCTCGCGACCGAGATCATCGCGACCGTGGTCCTCGTCCTCGCGATCCTCACGCAGGGCCTGAACGACAACGGCAACGGACTCGGCGTCCTCGGCGCCCTGGTGACCGCGCTGGTCGTCGTCGGCATCGGCCTCTCGCTCGGCGGGCCGACCGGCTACGCCATCAACCCGGTCCGCGACCTGGGCCCGCGCATCGTCCACTCCCTGCTGCCGCTGCCCAACAAGGGCGGCTCGGACTGGAGCTACGCCTGGATACCGGTGGCCGGCCCGCTCGTCGGCGGCGCCATAGCCGGTGGCCTGTACAACATCGCCTTCAAGTGACGCTACGGCCGTCACCCGCCCGAACGCCTGAGAACGACACCCGAGAGCTACGGAGCACACCGTGACCGACGCCCACACCGCCGGGCCCTTCATCGCCGCGATCGACCAGGGCACCACCTCGTCCCGCTGCATCGTCTTCGACCGCGACGGACGCATCGTCTCCGTCGACCAGAAGGAGCACGAGCAGATCTTCCCGAAGCCGGGCTGGGTCGAGCACGACGCCACCGAGATCTGGACCAACGTCCAGGAGGTCGTCGCCGGGGCCGTCTCGAAGGCCGGCATCACCCGGGACGACATCAAGGCCATCGGCATCACCAACCAGCGCGAGACCACGCTGCTCTGGGACAAGAACACCGGTGAGCCGGTCCACAACGCGCTCGTCTGGCAGGACACCCGCACCGACGCCCTCTGCCGCGAACTGGGCCGCAACGTCGGCCAGGACCGCTTCCGCCGCCAGACCGGGCTGCCCCTCGCCTCCTACTTCGCCGGCCCCAAGGCCCGCTGGCTGCTGGACAACGTCGAGGGCCTGCGCGAGCGCGCCGAGGCCGGGGACATCCTCTTCGGCACGATGGACAGCTGGGTCATCTGGAACCTGACCGGCGGGGTGAACGGCGGCAAGCACGTCACCGACGTCACCAACGCCTCCCGCACCCTGCTGATGAACCTGCACACCCTGGCCTGGGACGAGCAGATCGCCGAGTCCATCGGCGTCCCGCTCGCGATGCTGCCGGAGATCCGCTCCTCCGCCGAGGTGTACGGGGAGGTCACCGGCGGCCCGCTCGGCGAGCTGCTCGGCGGCATCCCGGTCGCCTCCGCGCTCGGCGACCAGCAGGCGGCCCTGTTCGGCCAGACCTGTTTCGCCGAGGGCGAGGCCAAGTCCACTTACGGCACCGGCACGTTCATGCTGATGAACACCGGCGATAAGATCATCAACTCGTACTCGGGCCTGCTGACCACGGTCGGCTACCGGATCGGCGACCAGCAGCCGGTCTACGCGCTCGAAGGGTCCATCGCGGTCACCGGCTCGCTGGTGCAGTGGATGCGCGACCAGATGGGCCTGATCAAGTCCGCCGCCGAGATCGAGACGCTCGCCTCCTCGGTCGAGGACAACGGCGGCGCCTACTTCGTACCCGCCTTCTCGGGCCTGTTCGCCCCGTACTGGCGCCCCGACGCCCGCGGTGTGATCGCCGGCCTGACCCGGTACGTCACCAAGGCGCACATCGCGCGCGCCGTCCTGGAGGCCACCGCCTGGCAGACCCGCGAGATCAGCGACGCCATGACCAAGGACTCCGGCGTCGAACTCACGGCGCTCAAGGTCGACGGCGGCATGACCTCCAACAATCTGCTGATGCAGACCCTGGCCGACGTCCTGGACGCCCCCGTGGTGCGTCCGATGGTCGCCGAGACCACCTGCCTCGGCGCCGCCTACGCCGCCGGCCTGGCCGTCGGCTTCTGGACCAACACCGAGGACCTGCGCGCCAACTGGCGCCGGGCCGCGGAATGGACCCCCAACATGGCCGCGGACGTCCGCGACCGTGAGTACAAGAGCTGGCTCAAGGCCGTCGAGCGGACCATGGGCTGGATCGAAGACGAGAACTGACGAGGAGTAAGAACCCGCAATGACCAGCCAGTCCACCCTGCAGTCCGTGCCTGCCCTCGGTACGCACCCGGCCTCCGGCTCCCTCCCGAGCCGCGCCGAGACCCGGGAGCAGCTCTCCAAGGCGACGTACGACCTCCTCGTGATCGGCGGCGGCATCCTGGGCATCTCCACCGCCTGGCACGCCGCGCAGTCCGGACTGAGGGTGGCCCTGGTCGACGCCGGCGACTTCGCCGGCGCCACCTCCTCCGCCTCCTCCAAGCTCCTCCACGGCGGTCTGCGCTATCTGCAGACCGGCGCGGTGAAGCTGGTCGCGGAGAACCACTTCGAGCGCCGTGCGGTCTCCCGTCAGGTGGCCCCCCACCTGGCGAACCCGCTCACGTTCTACCTCCCCGTGTACAAGGGCGGGCCGCACGGCGCGGCGAAGCTCGGCGCGGGCGTCTTCGCCTACTCCGCGCTGTCGGCGTTCGGCGACGGCGTGGGCCATCTGCTGAGCCCCGCCAAGGCCGCGCAGGACGTGCCCGAGCTGCGCACCGAGAACCTCAAGGCCGTGGCCGTGTACGGCGACGACCAGATGAACGACGCCCGGATGGCGCTCATGACGGTCCGCGCGGCCGTCGAGTCGGGGGCGGTGGTCCTCAACCACGCCGAGGTCTCCGGTCTGCGCTTCACCCGGGGCCGGGTCACCGGCGCCGAGCTGCGCGACCGGCTGTCCGGTGACGAGTTCGGCGTGAACGCGCGGCTGGTGCTGAACGCGACCGGCCCGTGGGTCGACCACCTGCGCCGGATGGAGGACCCGAACGCGGCTCCGTCCATCCGTCTGTCCAAGGGGGCGCACCTGGTCCTCAAGCGGACGGCGCCGTGGAAGGCGGCGCTCGCCACCCCGATCGACAAGTACCGCATCACCTTCGCCCTCCCCTGGGAGGACATGCTGCTGCTCGGCACGACCGACGAGGAGTACGAGGGCGACCCGGGCGAGGTCGCGGTCAACGACAAGGACATAGCGCAGATACTCGACGAGGCCGCGTTCTCCATCCGCGACCAGCAGCTCGACCGTGACCTGATCACGTACTCCTTCGCGGGTCTGCGGGTGCTGCCGGGCGGTCCCGGTGACACCTCGAAGGCGAAGCGGGAGACGGTCGTCACCGAGGGCCGCGGCGGCATGCTGTCGGTCGCGGGCGGCAAGTGGACGACCTTCCGGCACATCGGCCGTACGGTGATGAGGAAGCTGGAGGCGCTGCCCGGTCACCCGCTGGGCGAGGACTTCGAGCCGATCTCCGAGCTGCCGAAGAAGCTGCCGCTGCCGGGTGTCGCCAACCCGCGGGCCGTCGCGCACCGCCTGCTGGTGGACGGGCCCGCGCCCGGCCCCCGGATGGCCGCCGACACCGCGCGGCACCTGTCCACCCACTACGGCTCGCTGGCCTTCGACATCGCCCGGCTGGCGAACGAGAACCCGGAGCTGGCCGAGCGCGTCCACCCGGACGCCCCGGAGATCTGGGCGCAGGTCGTCTACGCCCGGGACCACGAGTGGGCCGAGACGGCGGACGACGTGCTGCGCCGCCGGACGACGCTGACCATCCGCGGTCTGGCCACGGACGACATCCGGGCCAGGGTGCAGGACCTGCTCGACCGGAAGTAGGCACGGCGGCGGTGCGAGGGGCGGCTCCCACGGGGGGAGTGCCGCCCCTCCCCCTGTGCCCGTGTCCTTGCCTCCGTCGGGGCCTCCCCCGTGCCCATGTCCTGCCGCCCGTCCGGGCCTCTCCCCCGCCCGTCAAAGCCCGCTCCCCGGCCGCCGGGACGCCCCTTGTCCGGTGTGCGGCGCCGCGCATAATGGCCGCCGAGACATCGGATGTCTGAGGGGACGTCCTGAGGCACCTGGAGGCCGGGTCATGGCAGTCACCGACGAGGCCATCGAGAAGATCAAGGCGATGATCGTCTCCGGTGCGCTGCGGCCCGGCGACCGGCTCCCCCGGGAGAGCGAGCTGGCGGCCGGCCTGGGGCTCTCCCGCAACTCGCTGCGCGAGGCCGTACGGGCCCTGTCCCTCATGCGCGTCCTGGACGTGCGCCAGGGCGACGGCACGTACGTCACCAGCCTGGACCCGCACCTCCTGCTGGCGACGCTGGGCTTCGTCGTCGACCTGCACCGGGACGACACGGTCCCGGAGTTCCTCGCGGTGCGCCGCATCCTGGAGCCGGCGGCCACGGCGCTGGCGGCCACCCGGATCACCGAAGCGGAACTGGACGCCCTGGCGGACGAGTTGGACCGGCTCGGACCGGAGTCCACCGTGGAGGAACTGGTCGCCGGTGACCTGGAGTTCCACCGGCGCGTCGGGCGGACGTCGGGCAACGCGGTGCTGTGCTCGCTCCTCGACGGGCTGTCCGGGCCCGCCGCCCGGGCCCGGGTCTGGCGGGGACTGGCCGAGCGCGACGCGGTCGGCCGCGCCCTGCGCGAACACCGGGCCATCCTGGCCGCCCTGCGCGACCGGGACGCGGAGGCGGCCCGGTCCTGGGCGACCGTGCACATCGCGAGCGTGGAGCGGTGGCTCGGGTCCACGCCGTAGGCCCGTCTCGCCCTCGCGCGCCCACAGCTCGGATGACTGACGGGGTGTCCGGTCTGCCCATCAGGCGTGTTTCCGGGTTCCGGACGGGGCAGTGATCCGTTCACTCCCCCGTGCGAGGGGGCTGCTGAGGCACCCTCGGCACGCCGTAAGGTTGGGGCGTACGCGAGGGCACATCGGAAGGAGGCGCTGGGTGATCGAGCTGGAGGGGGTTCCCGAGCTGATCGACCCAGTCATGGTGGCCGCGTTCGAGGGCTGGAACGACGCCGGTGACGCCGCCTCCACCGCGGTCGCGCACCTGGACAGGGAGTGGAAGGGCGAGGTGTTCGCGGCGCTGGACGCCGAGGACTACTACGACTTCCAGGTCAACCGGCCCACCGTCTGGCTGGACGGCGGCGTCCGCAAGATCACCTGGCCCACCACGCGGCTGTCGGTGGTCCGGGTCGGCGGCGACAAACCGCGCGACCTGGTGCTGGTCCGCGGCATCGAGCCGTCCATGCGCTGGCGCTCGTTCTGCAACGAACTGCTCGGCTTCGCGCACGAGCTGGGTGTCGAGCTGGTGGTGATCCTCGGCGCGCTGCTCGGTGACACCCCGCACACCCGTCCGGTGCCGGTCAGCGGTGTCACCTCGGACGCCGACCTGGCCCGCACGATGGACCTGGAGGAGACCAAGTACGAGGGCCCCACGGGCATCGTCGGCATCCTCCAGGAGGCCTGCACCCACGCCGGAGTGCCGGCCGTGTCGCTGTGGGCGGCCGTGCCGCACTACGTGTCGCAGCCGCCCAACCCGAAGGCGACGCTGGCCCTTCTCAACCGGCTGGAGGACCTGATCGACCTGCGCATCCCGCTGGGCGAGCTGCCCGAGGACGCGCGGGCCTGGCAGCTCGGGGTGGACCAGCTCGCCGCCGAGGACAGCGAGGTCGCCGAGTACGTGCAGACGCTGGAGGAGGCCCGGGACACCGCCGAGCTGCCCGAGGCCTCCGGCGAGGCGATCGCCCGCGAGTTCGAGCGCTACCTGCGCCGCAGGGACGGCGGCGGCCCGGCCGCCGGGTCGGGCGGTCACGCGACGGAGAGCGGCGAGTCCTACCTGCGCGACACCCCCGGCGCGCCGGGCGGCCGGAGCCGGCCCCCGATGCCCCAGCGTCCCGAGTCCGAGACGGGCCCGGGCGGCGGTCCGGCAGCGGAGGGGCGCAAGGATGCCGACGGGACGGCGGGCGGCGGCGACGCCGGCCCCGGCTCCTCCGATTCATCGGACGCGGCCTCTGAGCAGTCGGAGACCCCGCGAAGGCCGGAGACGCCGGAGCCGCCGAGGAACGCCGACCCTTCGGATTCCACCGGCCCCACCGGTGCTGGTGGGCACGCCGGCCCTGGTGGGCCCGCCGGCCCGTCCGACGCGTCGGACTCCTCGGAGGACTGAACCGGACGGCCGGGCGTTGCGGCAGGCGGTGCGCGCGGCACACGGCACACGGAACCTGAAACGCGCAGGGGCGCCGGGCGGAGTGATCCGCCCGGCGCCCCTGTCGTCGTCCGGGGAACCGTTACAGCGCCACGCCCAGGAGGGCGTCCACGGCGCGGGAGACCACGCCGGGCGCGCCCTCGTCCGTGCCGCCGGTGCGGTGCTGGAGCGCGGCCCAGCGGTCGACCGCGGCGAGCGCGGCCGGTGCGTCCAGGTCGTTGGCGAGGGCGGCGCGGATCTCGTCGACCAGGGCCTCGGCCGGCGGTCCGTCGGGGCGCGACACGGCGGCCCGCCAATCCTCCAGGCGCGCGACCGCCTCGGCGAGGACGGTGTCGGTCCACTCCCAGTCGGCCCGGTAGTGGTGGGCGAGGAGCGCGAGGCGGATGGCGGCCGGGTCTACGCCGTCGCGCCGGAGCTGCGAGACGAAGACGAGGTTGCCCTTCGACTTCGACATCTTCTCGCCGTCCAGACCGACCATGCCGGCGTGGACGTACGCCTTGGCCATCGGGAACTCGCCGGTCAGCACCTGGGCGTGCGAGGCGCCCATCTCGTGGTGCGGGAAGGCGAGGTCGGAGCCGCCGCCCTGGACGTCGAAGCCCATGCCCAGGTGGTCGAGGGCGATGGCGACGCACTCGATGTGCCAGCCGGGGCGGCCACGGCCCAGGGAGCCGCCGTCCCAGCTCGGCTCGCCTTCGCGGGCGGCCATCCACAGCATCGGGTCGAGGGGGTTCTTCTTGCCGGGCCGGTCCGGGTCGCCGCCGCGTTCGGCGGAGAGCAGGCGCATCGTCGCGGCGTCCAGGTTGGACACCTTGCCGAAGTCGGGGTCGGACTCGACGGAGAAGTAGACGTCGCCCTCCAGCTCGTAGGCCGCTCCGGCGTCGCGCAGCCGCTCGACGAGCGGCACGATGCCGGGTATGGCCTCGACGGCGCCTATGTAGTGGCGCGGCGGGAGCATCCGCAGGGCGGTCATGTCCTCGCGGAAGAGGGTGGTCTCCTTCTCGGCGAGGCCCACCCAGTCGACGCCGTCGCGCTGGGCCCGCTCCAGCAGCGGATCGTCGACGTCCGTCACGTTCTGGACGTAGTGGACCTGCCGCTTGGTGTCGAGCCACACGCGCTGCACGAGGTCGAACGCGTTGTACGTCGCCGCGTGTCCCATGTGGGTCGCGTCGTACGGCGTGATGCCGCAGACGTAGATACGGGCGACGGGACCGGGGTCGAGGGTGACGAGCCCACCCGTCGCGGTGTCGTGGATCCGGAGGTCGCGGCCCTCACCAGGCAGGGCGGGGACGTCGGAAGCGGGCCAGGCATGCATGTCATGAGACTAACCGGACCCAACTTCCGTATACGAACCGGCCAGCGTCAGATGACCGGGAAGGCCCTCTTGCGCCGTGCCCCGTCCTCGTGCTGCGCCGGGTACGGAGGGGCCCGCCGGCCGCTACACCGGCGGCCAGGGGATGGCGGGCCACTCGCCGCTGGGCTCGGGGTGCTTGCCGGAGGCCAGCAGGGCCTCGACCCGCGCGCGCGTGGCGTCGATCTCGGCGGCGGTGACGAGTTGGGCCAACCGGGTGGCCAGCGGGGCGCCGGGGGCGAGGGCTGCCCGCAGGGCGGCGAGAACCTCCAGTGCCTCGGCGGTGAGCGGTTCGCCGGCCCAGCCCCACAGCAGCGTGCGCAGCTTGTTGTCGGCGTTGAAGGTGACGCCGTGGTCGATGCCGTAGAGCCGGCCGCCGGCGGCCGGCAGGAGATGGCCGCCCTTGCGGTCGGCGTTGTTGATCACGGCGTCGAGGACGGCGAGCCGGCGCAGCCGGGCGTCGTCGGCGTGTACGAGCAGGGCCGTCTCGCCCTCGCCGACCTCGGCGAAGCCGATCGCCTTCCATCCCTCGGCCGGCTCCTCGCCCTCCACGAGCGCGAGGAGGCCGTCGGCGTCCTCGCCGGGCGGGGGCTCGATCCACAGCTGGCACATGCCCTCGCCGTACGGGCCGTCGCGCAGCACGGTGGGCGGCACGAGCCCCCATCCGGTGGCCTCGGACACCTCGTAGGCGGCGACCTCGCGCTGGGCGAGCGTGCCGTCGGGGAAGTCCCACAGGGGGCGCTCGCCGGCGACGGGCTTGTAGACGCAGGACGCCTCGTGGCCCTCGTAGGACACCGAGCAGTAGAGCACCGCGTTGGAGGCCTCACGGATCTGTCCGCGCACCTTCAGCTCGCCCCGGGCGAGCAGTTCGGTGGTGGTCACGCTCCGCGGCGGTATCCGTTCTGGCGCGGACATACGTGTCCTTCCGGGTCGAGCGGGAGGCTGCACAGCGGGCAGGGCGGGCGGCCGGCGTTGACGACTTCGAGGGCCCGCTTGGCGAAGGCGCGGGCCTGGGCTCCGGTGAGGCGGACCCGGAGCATCGGCGGGCCGTTCTCCTCGTCCTGGAGGAGGCGCTCCTCGGCCTCGGCGAGGTCCTCGTCGGACTCCGCCTCCAGCTCCACGAGGGCCTGCGCCTCGACGATCATGCGCTGCTCGTCACCGTCCCAGGCCAGCGCCATGGTGCCGACGCGGAACTCCTCCTCGACGGGGGTGTCGAGGGGGGCCGTGTCGGCTACCTCGGTGGGGGCCATGGCCGGGACGGGGGCGCTGCCGCCGGTGCGCCGGACGACCTCGTCCAGCAGCTCTTCCATGCGCTCGGCGAGTGCGGCGACCTGGGTCTTCTCCAGGGCGACGCTCGTGACCCGGGGCCCCGAGGTGGCCTGGAGGAAGAAGGTACGGCGCCCGGGCAACCCGACCGTACCGGCCACGAAGCGGTCCGGGGGGTCGTAGAGGAACACCTGACGGGACACGTCCTGTCTCCATTGGATCGGCATGAGGGCCGGCTGACCGCGCCGCCCCGCATCGGCTGCTGAGAACTGGCTGACAACTACTGCGCTGCTTCGACCGCTTCACCCTACTGCGGCCGACGATCACGGTGCGCCAGCACCACCCCCGACCGGGGCGTCGCCGTGCGACGGTTCCTCGCGCGGGGCGAGGGACGCGAAGTCGCCGGTGTCCCCGAGCCGTACGAGAAAAGGCCGCAACCGGGTGTAACGGATCGCGGTGATGGAACACGGTTCAACAGAGATCCGCTGGAAGAGGTCGAGATGAAGTCCGAGTGCGTCGGCGACGAGCGCCTTGATGATGTCGCCGTGGGAGCACATGAGGTAGACCGCGTCGGCGCCGTGGTCGCGCTCCACGCGCGCGTTCCACTCGCGGACCGCTTCGGCGGCGCGGGTCTGCATGGCGCGCATCGACTCGCCGCCCGGGAACGCGGCGGCGGACGGGTGGGCCTGGACGACCTCCATCAGCGGCTCGTCCTTGAGCTCGCCGAGCTTGCGGCCGGACCAGTCGCCGTAGTGGGCCTCTCCGATGCGCTCGTCGGTGTGCGCGGGCACCTCGGGGCGGGCCTCGCGCAGCGGCTGGACGGTCTCCTGGCAGCGCTGGAGGGGGCTGGCGACGATCTCGGCGAGCGGCAGCCCGGCGAGCCGCCCGGGCAGCGCCGCGGCCTGCTGGGTGCCGCGCTCGTCGAGGGCGACGCCGGGCGTCCAGCCGGCGAGCAGGCCCGCGGTGTTGGCGGTGGAACGTCCGTGCCGGACGAGGATCAGAGTGGGCATGCGGCCCAGCGTAAACGGACGGCTCGCGGGCCCGGCGGGGGCTGTGGACAACGGCGGCCGGCGGACCGCGGGGCCGGCAGGACATGCGACAGGGCCACCAGGACAGGAGAATGCGCTCCGTGATCGTCGACTGCGCCATCTACCGGGACGGGAAGCGGACGGAGGGTCCGGACGACCTCTCCGACGCCCTCGCACAGTGCCGCGCCGAGGGCGACGCCTTCGTGTGGATCGGGCTGTACGAGCCGACCGAGCGGGAGTTCGGGCTGGTCACCGAGGAGTTCGGGCTGCATCCGCTGGCCGTCGAGGACGCCCTCAAGGCCCACCAGCGGCCCAAGCTGGAGCTGTACGAGGACTCGCTCTTCATGGTCCTGAAGCCGGTGTCGTACGAGACGGAGAGCGACGCCGTCTCCTCCGGGGAGGTGATGGTCTTCCTCGGTGACTCGTTCGTGGTGACCGTGCGGCACGGCGAGGAGTCGCCGCTGGCGGCCGTACGGCGCCGGCTGGAGGCCGATCCGGAGATGCTGCGGCACGGGCCGACGGCGGTGCTCTACTCGATCGCGGACGCCACGGTGGACCACTATCTGGAGGTGGCGACCGAGCTGGGCACGGACCTGGAGGAGCTGGAGGCGGAGGTCTTCTCGCCGCAGCAGGGCGGCTCCCGGAGCACCGCTTCGCGGATCTACGCGTTCAAGCGGCAGGTGCAGGAGTTCCGCCGGGCGACGGTGCCGCTGGCGGCGCCGCTGACCCGGTTGTCGGGGGCGGGTCTGGCGATGGCGCCGCTGCCGTTCGTGAACGCCGACGCGCGGCCCTTCTTCCGGGACGTCAACGACCACCTGATCCGGGTCAACGAGTCGGTGGAGGGCCTGGACCGGCTGGTGTCGGACATCCTCTCCGCGCATCTGGCGCAGATGAGCGTGCGGCAGAACGACGACATGCGGAAGATCTCCGCGTGGGCGGCCATGGCCGCGGTCCCCACGATGATCGCGGGGATCTACGGCATGAACTTCGAGCACATGCCCGAGCTGCACTGGGTGTGGTCGTATCCGGCGGTCGTGGGGGTCATGGTCGTGCTGGAGGTGCTGCTGTACCGGCAGTTCAAGCGGCGGGGCTGGCTGTAGGAGGGCGGGCCCGGCGTCAGGCGAACTCGGGGGCCGGGGTCGCGGGGCCGTCGAGGGCGCCGCGCCGCTCGGGCGGGCTCAGGGAGACCATGCGGCGCCAGCCCACGGCCCGCTCGTAGGCGTAGACGGCGTGGATGCCGGCGGCGAGCACGGCGGCCTTGGCGCGGGACCAGCCGAGAAGGCGCC
Source organism: Streptomyces sp. NPDC007084 (assembly GCF_040703595.1). NCBI lineage: Bacteria > Bacillati > Actinomycetota > Actinomycetes > Kitasatosporales > Streptomycetaceae > Streptomyces > Streptomyces sp. NPDC007084. Next base: position 120,591 of record NZ_JBEYFY010000007.1, on the reverse strand, counting down.
CCATGTGGGCCATCACGGCGAGGCTCACGTCCCGGTAGATCCGGATCTCGGCGTGGGCGCAGGTCCGCAGGGTCTGCTGGATGGTGCGGCCGTGGCCGGCGCGGGCGAAGCGCAGCAGTTCCTCGTGGCAGTAGGCGAGGTGGTTGTCCTCGTCGTTGGAGATCATCTTCACGGCGCGGCCGATGTCGGGGTGGTCCGCGAAGTGCTTGCGCAGCAGGTCCATCTGCTCGGAGGCGCGCTGTTCGGTGACCCGGCTGTGGGCCAGATAGGTGACGATGTCCCGTACGGTGAGCGGCTGGTCGCCCTTGAGCTTGTCGTGGGCCAGGCCGATGCCGTGCCGCTCCAGGAGCATCGTGTAGTCCGTGTCGGCGGGGACGTCGACGGGTTCCAGGCCGCGCTTCTTCATGAGGGCGTTGAAGATCCGCCCGTGTTTGTCCTCGTCGGCGCCGTGGCGGGCGATCTTGGGCGCGAGGTCGCGCTCGCTCGGGGGGACCAGCGCGGCGATCCGGGCGTTCTCCCAGCCGCCCTGCGATTCCCCGCTGGCGGCGATGGAGCAGAAGAGCCGGTACGACTCGTCGTCGTCGAGGATCTCCTGAAAAAGATTCTTGGCCGAAAGCATCTCTGACACCTCTCTGCAGGGTTGCGCAGAAAACGAGTCAAATGGGATGTCGGGCGACCGGCAACCGATGTGTCGGACAAATCCGCCGAACGACGGACGCGAAACGGGGCCCCGGCGCGTAACCAAGCGGGCGCCGGCGCGTTGTTCCGCGTGACGGCCGTGGCGGGGAAGACCCCCCGAGCCCCCACCACGGCCGCAGACTTCCGCCCGGCTCCGCTCCGGCGCGGTTACGCGAGTCCGGCACGCTCCAGGGCGTCGGTTCCGGCCCGCAGCGAGGCGATCCGCTCCTCCAGGGTGAAGCCCGCCGGAGCCAGCGTGAGGGTGGTGACACCGGCGGCGGCGTACGCGGCCATCCGGTCGGCGATGCGGTCCACCGAGCCGAGCAGGCTCGTCTGGTCGATCAGCTCGTGCGGGATGGCGGCCGCCGCGCCCTCCTTGTCGCCGGACAGGTACTTGTCCTGGATCTCGGCGGCTTCCTTCTCGTAGCCCATGCGCTGGGCGAGCTGGTTGTAGAAGTTCTGCTTGCGGCTGCCCATGCCGCCGACGTAGAGGGCGGTGTAGGGGCGGAAGGTGTCGGCGAGCGCGCTGACGTCCTTGTCGTCGCCGAGGGCGAGCGGCACGGTCGGGCAGACGTCGAAGCCCTCCATCGTCTTGCCGGCCTTCTCCCGGCCCGCGCGCAGGTGCTTGACCGCGGTCTCCTCCAGGTGCTCGGCCGAGGGGAAGATGAGCAGCGCGCCGTCCGCGATCTCGCCGGTCTGCTCCAGGTTCTTCGGGCCGATCGCGGCGATGTACAGCGGGATGCGCTCGCGCTCCGGGTGCACCGTGAGCTTCAGGGGCTTGCCCGGGCCGTCCGGCAGCGGCAGCGTCCAGTGCGCGCCCTCGTAGGACAGCCGCTCGCGCGTCATCGCCTTGCGGACGATCTCCACGTACTCGCGGGTGCGGGCCAGCGGCTTGTCGAACTTGACGCCGTACCAGCCCTCGGAGACCTGCGGGCCCGAGACGCCGAGGCCGAGGCGGAACCGGCCGCCCGACAGGGAGTCGAGGGTCGCGGCGGTCATCGCGGTCATGGCGGGCTGCCGGGCCGGGATCTGCAGGATGGCCGAGCCGACGTCGATGCGCTCGGTCCTGGCGGCGACCCAGCTCAGTACGGTGACCGCGTCGGAGCCGTAGGCCTCGGCGGCCCAGCAGACGGCGTATCCGAGCCGGTCGGCCTCCTGGGCCACGGCGAGATTGTCCGCGTCCATTCCCAGGCCCCAGTAGCCGAGATTGATGCCGAGCTGCATGGCCGATCCCCTTACTGATCAGTAACGTCCCTTGGCCGAGACCCTAGCGTGCGGGCGCGCCGGGCGGGGAGTGGCACCTTCGGCCTTCCTGACGCCGGCCCGGAACACCGCCGGCGCGCCGCCCGGTACGCCGGTCCGCGCGCCCGCCCGTACGCCCGTTCCTACCCCCGTGGGTGCGCCCGCGTGCGCCCGTCGCGGCCCGGCCCCGGGCCACGGATTCTCCGGTGCGGCGGTCCGGCGGATCTCGGTTGTCCACAGGCCCCCACACGGCCGGTTCCGGCCAGTAATCTCGGCGTCCATGGAGCAGAGGCATCTCGGCCGTACCGGCCTGCGCGTGTCCCGGATCGGGCTCGGCACCCTCACCTGGGGCCGGGACACCGACGAGCACGACGCCGCGGACCTGTTGAAGGCGTTCTGGGAAGCGGGCGGAACCCTCGTCGACACGGCGGACGTGTACGGCGACGGGGAAGCCGAATACCTGCTCGGGCGCCTGGTCGAGAGCCTCGTGCCGCGCCGGGACCTGGTCATCTCGACCAAGGCCGGCAGCGTGCCCGACCCCGAGCGGCGTTTCGACGGCTCGCGCGGCCATCTGCTGTCGGCCCTGGACGCCTCCCTGGAGCGGCTGGGCACGGACTACGTCGACGTGTGGCACGTCCACGCCTACGACCCCGGCACCCCGCTGGACGAGACCCTCCAGGCCCTCGACCTGGCCGTCAGCAGCGGTCGCGCGCGCTACGCGGGGGTGTCCAACTTCTGCGGCTGGCAGCTCGCCAAGGCGGCCACCTGGCAGCTCGCCGCGCCCGGTATACGCACCCGCCTGGCCAGTACGCAGATGGAGTACTCCCTGCTCCAGCGCGGCGTCGAACGGGAGGTGCTGCCCGCCGCCCTCGACCTGGGCGTCGGACTGCTGCCCTCCTCGCCGCTCGGCCGGGGCGTGCTCACCGGTAAGTACCGCGCCGGGACGCCGGCCGACTCGCGGGGCGGCTCGGAGCATCTCGCCCCGTTCGTCGCTCCCTACCTGGACGAGACGGCGAGCAGTGTCGTTCAGGCCGTGTCGATCGCCGCGGACGGTCTCGCCGTGACGCCGCTCCAGGTGGCGCTGGCGTGGGTGCGCGACCGGCCCGGGGTCACCGCGCCGATCGTCGGCGCGCGCAACGCGCAGCAGCTCGCGGCCGCGTTGTCAGTGGAGACCCTTAGTCTTCCTGACGAGATCTGCCGGGCGCTTGACGATGTGTCGGCCCCGGTGCACCACTATCCCGATCACGACTGGAGCACGCTGTGAGCACGGAGCCCGAGACCACGGAGGAAGCGGAGCCGGGGGCGCCGGGCGCGGACTCGGCCGCGGGCGCCCCGCAGGACCCGGGCGCGGAGACGGGCGACGGAGCCGCCCCGGCGGCTGCGGAGACGGACGCGGATGCGGACCCTGTCACGGGCGCGGACGGTCACGGCGACAGCGGCGACGGTGCGGGGGCCGAGGCGGCCGACGGTGCGGGGGCCGAGGCGGCCGACGGTGCGGAGGCCGCCGCCGGGACCGGGGCCGCCGCGGAGGCCGAGGCGGCGGCCCAGTTGTCGGAGGCGGCGGCCGAGCTGGCGGCCCAGCGGCTGGAGCGGGAGCGGATCGAGCGCCGGAAGGCCGAGAAGCAGGCGCCGATCGCGGCCGGGGCCAAGCTCAGCGGCACGGCGGCGGACCTGCTCGCGGCCGTCCGGGCCGTGGAGAGCGGCGAGAAGCCGGTCGCCGGCGCCTTCCGCGAACCGGCGCCCGCGCCGCGCCGCAGCGCCGAGGAGCCGGTACGGCGACCGCAGCCCGTGGCCGCGCAGACCGCCCGGGCGGGCGCCCCCGCGCCGGAGGCCGTCGACGCCGTACGGGCCGTGCTGACCGAGGGAGGCGCGCCCGACTCGCTCGCCGCCGAGGTCGTCGCGGTGCTCGGCGAGGGCGCCGACGGTCAACTGCGCGAGGACCCCTGGCAGTTGCTGCGGGTCCCCGGGGTGCGGCCCGAACCGGCGGACGGGTTCGCGCGCGCGCTGCTCGGCGCCGAGTGCGGTCCGGACGACGAGCGCCGGGGCCGCGCGCTGACCGTGTGGATCCTGGAACAGGCGGCCGTGGCCGGGCACACCGCGCTGGACGCCCCCGCGCTGTCCGCCGCGCTCGGCCGGCAGGCGGTGCCCGATCCGGACGCCGCCGTGCAGGCCGCGCTCGCGGAGGGTGACGCGCTGGTCTTCCAGGACGCCCTGGACCCGGCGCCCGCGGCTCCCCAGGACGACTCGGAGGAACCGCGGGAGCGCCCGGTGCGCATCCTCATCGGCCTGGAGCGGTACGCGCTGGCCGAGGAGAGCCTCGCCGACGGTCTGGGCCGGATCATGAACTCGGTGCCCAAGGCGGACGGTTCGGGTGCCGACTGGGAGCAGGCGGCCGGCGCGGCGCCCCGCTCCGCCGGTGAACTGATCCGCGCGGTGGCCGCCCACGGACTGGTGCTGCACACCGGCGGCGACGCCTCGCGCGCCGAGGTGGCGGCGCTGCTGCACGCGGCGCGCGGCCTCGGTCTGCGCGGCTGGGCCGCCGCGCACACCCCCGGCGGCCGTGACCGTCTCAGGGACCTGCCGGCCGGGAGCGGGCAGCAGGATCAGGAGCGGGCCGGGGACGGACAGCAAGGCCAGGAGCGGGCCGGGGACGGACAGCGGGGGCCGGCGGACTCCGGGGGCTGCGCGGGCATCGGCACCGCGACCGTCGAGGGGCTGCTCTCCGGGGCCGAGGGCCCGGGCCGGGACGCGGACGGCGCCCTGGACCTGGACCTCCTGGTCGTCCTCGACGCCCCGCAGCTCGACGTCGAGACGGCGGCCGTGCTCGCCGAGTCCCTGCCGGACGGGGCCCGCCTCGTGCTGAGCGGTGACCCGGGAGTGCTGTGGTCGGCGGGCCCCGGGCGGGTCTTCGGGGACCTGATCGCCGCCCGCGCCTGCCCTCAGGTGGCCTCCCGGACCCCCGACCCCGGGCCCATCGGGGAGCTGGTCTCGGGGGTGGGCATCGGTGAGCTCAACCAGGTCGAGGCGCCCGGCAAGGAGGTCGTGATCGTGCCGGTGCGGGACGCCGGCGAGGCGGTGCACCGGACCGTGCAGCTCGTCGCGGACTCGGTGCCGAGAGCGATCGGCGTCCCGGCCGAACAGACGCAGGTGATCACGCCCGGGCACGGCGGCGCGGTCGGCACCCGGGCGCTGAACACCGCGCTCAAGGAGCGGCTGAACCCCGGTCCCGGCCGCTTCGGGGGCTTCGACCCGGGCGACCGGATCGTCCACTCCCCCGCCCCCGGCCGCGTGACGCAGGGCCGGGTGGTGAAGGCCGACGCGGAGGGACTGCACCTGGAGTGCGCGGGCGGCCCCGTCGTCGTACCGAAGGAGCGGGTGGAGCAGACCGTGCGGCACGGCTGGGCGCTCACCGCGCACCAGGCGGTGGGGCTGCGCTGGCCCGCCGCGGTCGTGGTGCTCCCGGGTGACGCGGCGGCGGCGCTGACCCGGCCCTGGGTGTACACGGCCTTCGGGCGGGCCGAGCGGCATCTGTCCGTGGTGCACGGCGTGGAGCAGGCGCTCCAGCAGGCCGTGGCGAATGTCCCGCACAAGCCCCGCACCACCCGGCTGCCGGCCCTCCTGAAGGCCCAGGCGCCGGCCCCGGCTCCGGCCGCGGGCTGAGCGGGTCCCGCTGACCCCGCCCCGCTGACCCCCGCCTTGCCGGCCGCCCGGCCTCCGCTGACCGAGGCCCGGCTCAACGCCCGGCGGGCGAAAGCGGGGGCGGTCGCACGGAAACGGGGGTGGGGGGGGCCCGAAAACTCTGAGCGCCCCCCCCCGAACGCCGCGGGAAGACGGGGGGAGCGGTCCCCGGCCACCCGGGAGCAGGGCGCCACCACCG